>CASEPJ010000158.1 GCA_949289715.1 uncultured Clostridia bacterium | reverse complement strand
TTCAAACAGAGTTTCTTCTATGTGTTACGGCCCTAAAAATTTAATTTATGTATGCGGTAAAAATAAAATAGTAAAAAATATCGATGAAGCCATTTTAAGAATAGAAACCGTTGCTGCTCCGCTTAATACAAAGAGGTTGAATAAAAAAACACCTTGTGAAAAAACAGGTAAATGCGAGCATTGTTCCTCTCCGGATAGAATTTGCAGAAATTTATTGATACAATACTATCCTTCCGAAGCGGTAAATACCACATTGGTATTAATAGACGAAAATTTAGGTTTTTAAAGAAAAATAACTACAAAAAACGGCAAATTTATTTATAAAAGATGATTTTTTTATAAATTAACATTTTTTTAAATAAAAAATTTATTTATTATTCATATTCCTTTGCTGTTTTTTTACAAATATGTTAAAATAAATATATTCTAAATTCAGGAGTTTTTATGATAACCACAAACAGCTGGCTTTTAACAAGGCCCATAGCACACAGAGGCTTGCACAATGAGGAAATCCCCGAAAACTCATTAGGTGCTTTTAAACGTTGTATCGAAAAGAATTATCCCATTGAATTGGATGTGAGATTATTAAACGATAATACCTTGGTTATTTTTCACGATGATACTCTTGCAAGAATGACCGGGCTGGACGGTTATGTATCTCAGATAAACAAATCGGATTTACATAAATGCAAATTAAATAAAACGGAATTTACTATTCCCACTTTCGAGGAAGTTTTAAATACGGTTGACGGAAAAGTTCCTTTACTTATAGAATTAAAGACATCCAATTCATCGGTAGGACCTTTGGAAAAAATTTTAATGGAACATTTAAACAATTATAACGGCGAATATGCCGTACAATCTTTCAATCCTTTTAGCGTAGGTTGGTTTACCGAACACTACCCCAACGTTATAAGGGGGCAGTTAAGTTGTTTATATAAAAATTCGGATATGCCGTTTTTGAAAAAATTATATTTAAAAAGAATGCATTATAATAAAAAAAACAAACCGGACTTTTTAAGTTACGATTTACACGACTTCCCCAATAAATATTTCGATAAATACGACGGTCCCGTTTTAGCTTGGACGGTCAGAAACGAAAAACATTTGGAAATGGCAAAAAAATATGCCGATAACATAATTTTTGAAAATATATACGATTAAATTACAAACAAAAAAGTATGAAGTTAAACCTCATACTTTTTTGTTTTCCTATTAAAATTTTTAATAATTTTTTAATAACTTTTTAAAATATTTTTAATTTTTATTTTAAAGTGAATATTTTTAATATATTTTAAATTAAACTGTATTAGAATTAAAATTTTTTACTCCATTTAAAAATTGATTATTAAAAGAAAATTTTTTATGCAAATTAATAACTTAATAATTAAATTTGCTTATAACTTCCGAGAAAAACAAATTCCTTAACTGTAGAATCCAATTCGGCAAGCAAATTCAGCACTTCCCTCTGTTTTATGTCCGCATCGAAGTCAAAATAAAAAAGAAATTCGAAATCGGTATTTGAAAGAGGTCTAGATTCCAATTTGGAAAGATTTACACCAATCGTTGCAAATCTATTTAATATATTGTTCAAACTGCCCGGCGTATGCGAGACATTTACCATAATACTTATTTTATCAGAACCTTTATAAATATTTAAATTTTTCGATATACAAATAAACCTTGTATTATTATTAGGTTTGTCCTGCACAAAACGCTGGTAAATTTCTAAACCATAAATTTGCGCACTTTCTTCAGAACACAGAGCGGCAACGGAAACATCGTTCATCTCGGCGACCGTCCTTGCGGCTATAGCGGTATTTTCGCATACTTTGGTCTCGTAATTATATTCTTTAATAATGTTTTTACACTGGCTTAAAGCCTGTTCGTGTGAAATTATGGTCTTTAAATTTTTTAAGCTGCCGCCCTTAATTCCTGCAATACAGTGTTGCACAGGCAGTTTAATGCTTTTTACTATATAAAACTTATGTTTAATCATTAAGTCATAAACAGCTAAAACGGAACCTGCGGTAGAATTTTCTATAGGAAGAATACCAAATTCGCAAAATCCTTTCTCAACAGCATTAAAAACTCCATCAAAATTCTTAAAATAACTAATTTCGGATATGGGAAACAATCTTTCTGCCGCTATAGAACTAAATGCCCCTTGAACCCCCTGGCATGCGACAGTAGCGGAAACGGGAAATTCTTTTTCACCGTTTTTTATAGCTTCTTTTATACGAATAACCGTATTTGACGAATTATCCGAAAAAGAACTCTGGTAGGCTTTGCTAGTATTAAAAAGAGTTGTAAACAGTTGTTTGGTATAAACTTTTATATCGTCGTCAACGATTTTCGTAACTCTGTTTATAATCTGCTTTTCTCTTGAAGAAACATTTATAGAACTGCCTTCTTTTGCTTTTTCTTCTCCGATTTTCTTCGATATTTCCATTCTGGTTTTATAAAGCTGAACTATTTGATCATCCACAGAGTCGATTTGATTTATTAATTACTCCAAATTAAACATTATTTAACAAATTTTTAAAAAATTTTAAATAAAAATT
>CASEPJ010000157.1 GCA_949289715.1 uncultured Clostridia bacterium | reverse complement strand
TAATAAAAAAAATATAAAAAAACAAAAAAAATTAAATTAGCAGGTATAAGTTTACAAGGTAAATTTTTTAAAAAATTGTATTTATTTGAATTAAGTTATATTTAATTATGGATTTAATAAAAAGGGTAACTAATTTGTTACCCTTTTTATTAATGAAATTTGTTAAATAATCGGTTTAAAAAATTCGCTTTAAAATATTTAAAAAATTCGGTTTAAAATATAATTTTGTGAAAATTATATTAAAATTATATTAGATTTTCTTTGTTCCCTCATTTTAGAGATAAAAAAAGCATAAAAATCCGCAAGATAGGAGTTGTCTTCGAATTTTTGTTTGGATGATACCAAAATATCTCTCTTGCAGTTTACGTCTGCAACGGGCATTAAAATAACATTTTCGTTATTTAATTTCCCCCAGGAATACAAAGGCCAAAAGCCTATGCCGAAATTTGCGCTTATTAAATCTCTTACCGTTCCCGGATTGTCGCTTTCAAAGACTATATGTGGGGTAAATTTTGCCTGTTTGCAGAATTGGTCGCATATAGAACGGAAGGGCGATTCCGTAAGACTTATAAAATCTTCTTTTTCCAATTCGTTTAAAGTAACGCTTTTTTTAAGCGCAAGTGCCGAACGTGAAGGCACGGCAAGTAAAATAGGCTCGTTGAAAATAATATCCAAAGAGGATTTTGCTACGGCGTTAAGCGAAGTGGAAATTCTGAAATCGCACACAGAATCTTTATGATTTTGCATAAGTTTAAAATCCACTTCAGGGTGAAGCTTGCGGTATTCCATAATTATTTTGGTTACGAGTATGCTTGCTGCGAGTATGTTTATTCTTATGGTTTTGGTTTCGCTGTCCTGCAGGGTTGAAAGCTCTTTTTTTATATTGTCCAAAGAAGCTAAAATAGGAATTAATTTATTGTAAAGAACTTTACCTGCCTTATTCAGTTTAATGTTTCTGCCCGTTCTTTCGAAAAGTTTGGTTTCGAGTTCGCTTTCCAATCTGTGTATGGATTGAGTTAAAGCAGGTTGTGCTACGGCAAGATTTTCCGCCGCTTTTGTAATATGTTCGCATTTTGCTACTTCCATAAAATATTGCAATTGCAGAAGTTCCATAATTTATCTCCGATTAATAATTTTAATGTTATAATTCTAATTAAAATTATATATTAGACATTATTAAAAGTCAAGTATATAATATAAGAGAAGTTAAAAGCAAACAACAGTTTTGCATATAATCAGGAGTAAAACAATGAGTGAATTTTTAGAAGTTATGATGTTGATATGTTTCGGTTTTTCTTGGCCTATTTCCGTTATTAAATCTTATAAAGCAAGAACAACTAAAGGAAAAAGCGTATTTTTTATTTTAGCAATCATAGTGGGCTATTTGTGCGGAATAACAAGTAAATTTTTAAGCGGAAATATTAATTATGTTTTAATTTTTTATTTCTTTAATTTAATTATAGTCAGTGTGGACTTGTTGATTTATTTCAGAAATAAACATTTGGATAAACTTCAGGAAAGCGGCGTATATAAAACCGAAAACAAAATTATCCATAATAATTTAAATAAAATTAAAAACCGTGTCTGATTATAACTGTTAAAATAAATATAAAAACAAATTACAAAAGACGATTGTCGTTTGGCAATCGTCTTTATTTTTTAAATATTTTTGTTCGGTTTATTTATTTTTTATAACGATTATGTAAATGAGATGTAGAAATATTTTGTAAAAAAGATTTTTTAAATGCGCACATTTATTTAAATGTAATGTTAATATAAAATAAATTTTTATTGAATAATTTTTTAATTAATATAAAAATTTATTTTCTTGACGAAAAAAAGATATAATGATATAATTAAAAAGTTAGCAAAAAATAAAAAAGAGGAAGGAAAAATGTTACAAACCGTAAATCTGACAAAAATATACAAAACAAAAAAAGGCGTTACAGTAAAAGCTTTGGATAACGTCAGCCTGACTTTACCCGATAAAGGAATGGTGTTCGTTTTAGGTAAATCGGGTAGCGGTAAATCTACTTTTTTAAATGTTTTGGGCGGTCTCGATTCTATGGATGGCGGAGAAATAATTATAAAAGGAAAATCCGCAAAAACTTTTAAACAAAGCGATTACGACAGTTACAGAAACACTTATATAGGTTTTATTTTCCAAGAATATAACGTTTTGGAAGAATTTTCCGTAGGCGCAAATATTGCGTTGGCATTGGAATTACAGGGCAAAAAAGCGGATAACGCAACCATTAACAAAATTTTAAAAGATGTTGATTTAGACGGATACGGAGCCCGCAAACCTAACGAATTGTCGGGCGGACAAAAACAG
>CASEPJ010000156.1 GCA_949289715.1 uncultured Clostridia bacterium | reverse complement strand
ACAGTTTCGCCTAAAATTGAAGAAATGAAAAATTTAATCGAAAAATATAACCCAAACTGCGATTTGGAAATTGACGGCGGAATAACGGAAGATAACATAAAAACCGTAAAAAATTTAGGAGCAAACGTAATTGTTGCCGGAAGCACCATTTTTAAATCGAAAAATCCTGCAGAGACAATAAAATTTTTAAGAGACTGTTAAATTATTTAACCTTAATTTTTCCTCTTGCATATAATATAGCAAAATATATCGGGAGGCAAATATGAAAATTGTCTGCATAAAACCACCTGCATTAATAAGAATGTTTTTAAGACTTTTTGTCAAAAATAAACAAAATTAAATACTTACCAGCTTATGACAGATAAAAAAACACTTAAAACTCTTGAATATGATAAAATAATCGAAATGCTTTCCTGTTACGCAACTTCGCTACCGGGAAAGTCTTTGGTTATGTCTTTAACTCCAAAAGATAATTTAACCGATGCACAAAAACTTTTAAGCGAAACAAGCGAAGCTTACAACGTTTTATATAATCAATTATTATCCCCTTTAAGCAGTTTTGACGATATATCAATAGAACTGCAAAAAGTGGATATTCGTTCTACGTTAAATTGCGGAGAAATTTTAAAAATTGCAAAATTTTTAAAGGCATCCCGTATATTAAAAGATACAATCAATGACTCTAATGATGAAATTGTTATTTTAAAAGAATATGTAAACGAGATATATACCAATAGAAATTTCGAATCACAAATAGAAAAAATAATTATTTCAGATACAGAATTAGCGGATAATGCGTCTTTAGAATTAAAAAAGATAAGGAATAAAATCAGAACACTAAATTTTAATATTAAGGACAAGCTTTCGGATTATTTAAAAAAACCTCAATACCAAAAATATTTACAGGACAATATAATAACAACCCGCTCGGGAAGGTATGTTGTTCCCGTAAAATCAGAGTTTAAAAACTTTGTTCAGGGATTGATTCACGATCAGTCTTCTTCTGGTGCGACATTATTTATTGAACCTATATCGGTAGTTGAAAGCAACAACGAATTAAAAGCCGCTCAATTGGAAGAACAGCGTGAAATAATTAAAATTTTATCGGATATTACTTTTAATATTTTTTCTTTTTGTGAAAATTTAAAATTTAATTATAAAATTATTGCACAAATCGATTCCATTTTCGCTAAAGCAAAATTCGCTGCCGAAACAAATTCCATTCTTCCTGTTGTTAACGATAAAGGTAAAATAAATATAATTAAAGGCAGACATCCTTTAATCAATAAAAATAAGGTCGTTCCTATTGATATTGAACTTGGTAATAAATTCGACATTTTAATTATAACAGGGCCTAATACCGGAGGAAAAACAGTCAGTTTAAAAACAACAGGTTTATTTTGTTTGATGGCAGCTACAGGAATGTATCTTCCGGCAAAAGAAGATACCCAAGTTTCTGTATTCAATTCTATTTTTTGCGATATAGGAGACAATCAATCGATAGAAAACGATTTAAGTACTTTTTCCTCCCATATAATTACAATTAAAAATATTTTAGAAATTTCCAATTCGCATAGTTTAATTTTATTAGACGAATTAGGCGGAGGAACAGACCCTAAAGAGGGCGAAGCATTAGCATTGGCCATTACTAAATATTTATTGTCAATTAAAACAAAATCAATTATTACTTCTCATTATTCGGCACTAAAAGAATATGCTCTGAAGGAAAATTCAATAGAAAATGCTTCAATGTCTTTCGATTTTGATAATTTTTCTCCCACTTATAAATTAAACATAGGTATTCCAGGTTCCTCTAACGCATTAAATATAGCCAAAAAATTGGGGCTTCCTTCACAGATAATCAATGCTGCATACACTTTGTTGGATTCAAATAAAGTAAAATTTGACGAATTAATTAATTTAGCTCAAAAAACAATTCTTGAGGCACAAAACGAAAAAAACGAAGCTTTAAAATTAAAACAGCAAGTAGAAAAAGAATTAGAAAATCTAAATAAAGAAAAAAAGTTATTCATTGACAAACAAAACGATTTCTATTCAAATTCGAAAATGCGTGCAAAAAAAATAATTTCCGATGCCGCAGAAGAAGCAGAAGAAATTATTTCTCAGATAAAAAAAGAAATGAATCTTGCTGTTGCATCACAAAATATTTTAAATGCACACAAATTAAAAAAACAACTTGAAGAAAAAATTTATAATTATAATAAAGATATAGAAGATGATAATAAAAAATTTATTAAAGCCGATTTAAATTCGATAAAACCGGGAGATTTTGTATTTATTAAATCTCTAAATCAGGAAGGAATTTTTAAAAGGAAAGAGGGGTCAAAATATTTAATAATCATAGGCAATATTTCATCATATGTAAAAGAAGACGATATCGGACTGCCTCAATCAATAACAAAACAACCTAAAATCAATATTAAAATTTCAAAGAAAAACGATATAGTTAAAAACGAAATTAATTTATTAGGACAAACCGTTGACGAAGCAATTTACAACACCGATTTGTTTATAGATGCAGCAACAATAAACGGACTAAATGAAATTCGAATTGTTCACGGAAGAGGAACCGGAGCATTGCAAAATGCCATTCAATCACACTTAAAAACACATCCCAATGTTTTATCTTTCCGATACGGTAAATATGGAGAAGGCGAGAAGGGTGTAACAATTGTAACTTTAAAATAAAGGAGAATTTTATGAATTTAGGATTTTACGAAGAAACTGTCTTTTCGAAAGATAAAAAAAATGAAAATTTTTTTTATAAATTATTTTCAATTTCTGCAATTGTTTTTTTTACAGCTTTTGTAATTATGGTTATAATAACATTTGCAGTTCCCGACTTAAGAACATTGGCAGTAATAATTTCTGCTGTATTATTAATTTCGGGTATTTTCTTGTTCATTAGAAAAGACTATTGTATTATATGTTACGATTATACGTTTGTTGACGGTACAATTAGAATATCAAAAATTATCAATAATAAAAAAAGAAAAGAAGGTATTACCTTCGATTGTACAAATATTGAGAAAATACAGAAAAATAGTTTCGGTAATGATAAGAAATATAAAATATATGACTATTCAATAAATCCAGATAAAGATACCGTAAAGATTTATCTTAAAATAAATTTAAACTACAATGAAACGGTTGTGATTTTGGAACCCACGGAAAAACTTATATCTTTGATTTTAAAAGCAAACAAAAATTTACAAATTTAACAGAATAAAAATATGATATATTTAGATAATTGCGCAACAACAAAAACAGATAAATCTATTGCCGATATTATGTATTATTATAATACGGAAAATTTTTTTAATCCTTCGGCATTATACAGTGCTTCTGAAAAAGTTAAATTAGATATTTTAAATGCAAGAAAAAATATTGCCAAAATATTAAATGTAGATGCAACAGAAATAATATTTACTTCTTCCGGTACAGAAAGTAATAACACTGTTTTAAATAGTAATT
>CASEPJ010000155.1 GCA_949289715.1 uncultured Clostridia bacterium | reverse complement strand
TCATAAACGGTCTTTCCGTATACACCGCAATTTACCAAAGCCTCTGTAAACGGTTTGCCGTTTTTATAATTATCGAGCAATATCGGAGTTAAAATTACATATAAAACATCGTAATAACACAACATTCTATAGCAAATATCGAGATTAAGTTGCAAAGGAACTATAATAAGACTCGAAAGCAAGAGCATAAAACCCGTTCTGTATACGTTCGAATCTTTATTGTTCTTATAATTAAGCAACATTAAAACTATAAAAAACAGTTTATAAATTGTGGGAATTGTGGCAAAAGAACCCACAATGTATGTTTCGTATTTACCTAACGGCAAAACTTTCAACATTATTTCGATTATAAAATATACCGCTATAAAAGCAACGCCCACCGCCGAAACAAAAACCCATATGTTTTTGAATTTTTTTTCCAGAAAATCGGAAAGCTTTATAAAAACTACAGAAAATATGATAATCAACGCACTGAAATGTATTAAAGCGGCACCAACCGAATACAGTATGGCACGCAATAATCTTTTATTCATAACCGAAATAATTATATGCCAGCCCACTAAACACGCAAGATTGTTTCTCATAAGGTTCATAGAAGTTATTATTAAAATGACCATTATAATATAGCGAGCGTTAAAAGTTTTTTTATAGGGCATTCTCAACAGAAGCGCAGCCGTCAATGTAAAAAATAAAACATAATATAAAACCTGAATTATTGTGTAGGAAAAATTCATCCTCTTAAACAGCCAAAAAAAGAAAACCAAAACAGGTTCAACCCCTCTGACTTTCAGATATTCGAATAGTTTGTAGAAACGTGAATTGTCATACCAAAGTTTATATTGAATAGCGTCGGTCCCACCGTAAACCGCATCTATTCTTCTCAACCCGAAAAGTAGCGACGTAACCAAAAGTCCGCCTAAAAAAAGAGAAACCGCCGTTATGAATTCTCTCTTGTTTGCTTTTGCAAAAGCCCATAATCTTTTAAAAGGTAATGAATAATTTTTTTTATAATCTTCTTTAACTGAATTATAATTATTTTGCAGAGAAAAAATATATTTGTGCAAATACACAAATAGCAAAACGGCAAAAATCATATAAGCAACGTATACGGCTGCTATTGCAAAATTTACGTTTTTCAATATTTTTCTCCTGCTTTACATTAAACGATTAATTATCGAATAATCCCTCAAATAAACTCAATTGATTCGAATTGGAAAAATCAGTCTTTTTAAGATTTTCCACCAAACTTTCTCTCAAACTTTTATCTATAATAAGACGGGACACCGCCTTATATATGTCTTCTACCGAAATTTTACAAATAAGTCCCGTTTTTTCGTTTTCAATCATTTCGCCGGTTCCAGCCACATCTGTTGCGACGATAGGCTTTAACAACACTCTTGCCTCGTTAACCGTGGTGCAATAACCTTCGTGTCTTGAAGGCTGAACGTAAATATCGCATTTTTTAAAATAAGGATAGGGATTGCTTTTTACTCCCAAAAGATAAACATAAGAAGACAGTTCTCTTTTTTCTATTTCCTTTTTCAGTGATTTATAAAGTTCGCCCTCCCCTATAATATACCACTTAAACGAAAGTCCGTCGTTTTTTAATGCTTGTGCGACTTTAATCAAAATATCCAAGCCCTTTTGTTTGTTCAACCGCCCTACGGTAAGAATTTTTATGCCATCGAATTCAAAATCTTCTATATTTTCATCGGCAGCCGATTTGATTGCATTGACATCTATTATATTATAAAATAATTCGGTTTTGTCTTTAAGTTCGGGACATCTTTCAATAAATTCTTGTTTGAGCTGTTTTGAAACCGCAAATATTTTATCGTATTGCTTAAGGTCTTCCAACATATATTCGGGATGAAGAGAAGTCGTAGAAAAATCGTTATGAATCCAAACAGCCTTTTTTTTCGCTTTGACCTTTCTTGCAACGTATTGTACTATAAAGGGGAAATGCATTGTAAAACATACCGCAAGGTCGTACTCTTCCTTTAAAGGAGCCAACAGAGAAAACGGCTGAAGCAATTCGGCAACAGGCATTTTTTTTATGCGTTTATTGATAAACACTTTGACTGCCGAAATCAGTTTGAATTTTTTTAAATATTTTAAAATTGTGGCTTTTGTTCCGCCTGCCATTAAAATATTTTTATTTTTATCGGAAAGCGGTAATTCGTCCACAATTACGTTTTTTTGAATACTGCCGAGCAACCCGCCCTGCGCCTTTACCATTCTTATTTCTGTCTGATATTTATCGGCGGGCAGAATTTCCAATAATCCCAATAACGCTTTTTCGGTACCGGCTGTTTTCATTTGCGGGATAACGAAAAGAACTTTTCTCATTTATACCTCAACTATTCAGTTTAAAAAAGACTGAATTATATTATTATTTGATTACTTAAACGACCGTGCCGCAAATATTATTTATCTCCGTCTATTCTGTTGTTTTGAGTAAAAAATAACGCAACGGTTCCCGGCCCGCTATGGGTGCCGATAATTGGCGACAATTCCAAAAACTTACACTCTATACCCATTCTGTTGTATATTTCGTTAGCAACGTATTTGGCATCGTCTATGCAATCCCCGTGGGAAATGTAAACCGTGGGACTCTCTCCGTTATATCTTTCCGCCATTTTGTCGCATAAACGCATGAGAGATTTTTTTCTCGACATTACTTTTTCTTTTAACATCAAAAAACCATCTTTATTGGTATATAAAACCGGTTTGATTTTTAAAATTGTACCCAATATTGCGGAAGTTTTGCTTATTCTTCCTCCTCTCATAAGATATTTTAAATCATCTACTACGAAATAATGTGCGATTCTGTGTTTTAGAGATTCGGCATAATCGTAACATTCCTTTAAACTGTGTCCTTCGTTTGCGTATTCATTAACCAATGTAACCATAAGGCCCTGTCCGCCTGCCTGACACATGGTATCAACTACCATGGCTTTATTTTCATACTTTTCATTCAAAATTTCCGCAGCTCTTTTAAAATTATCGTATGTTCCCGAAGTTGCCGAAGCAAAACTTAAATGTAAAACGTCTTTACCCGTTTTTAATTGTTCCTCCAAAAATTTTTCGCATCTGTCTAAATTTATCAAACTGGTTTTTACGTTTGCACCGTTTCTCATTGCGTCGTAAAATTCTTTAAACTCCATTTCTTTGCCGAAATCGTGGCAGTAATCCACTCCGTCTACGGTATAAATCATACCGATTGCGGGAATATCGTTTTCCTTTAAAAACTCATATGACAAATCGCAGGTTAACTCTGTCGATACAATTATATTTTTCATTTATAAATCTCCTTACTAATAAATGTGATTACAAGCTGCCGTCTTTAAAATACTCGATAAAACAGTCGGAAATCAGCTTATGCCCTGCAGAATTTGGATGTACTCCGTCTTCACACATATAATAGGGATAATCCTGTACTTTGAGAAAAACCTCCCTCACATCCACAAGAGGAACGTTTTTTGCAGCAGCTACTTTTATAATCATATTGGAATACATTTCTTGACGGCGATAAATAACTCCCACGTCGCCAAGAAAGTATAATAAATTGTCTTTATTCAACCCGTTTCTCGTAATCCATTCGAAATATCTGTTCGGAATAACAGGCGGCAAACTCATTAATACAGGCTGAATCTGCGCATCCCTTAATATATTTATAATTTCCGACAACGTCCGTTCGAAAGTTTCTAAAGAGGTGTTAGGTTTGTAATCTCTGGAGGGAGCATTAGCAACTTTTTTCCAATCGTAATCGCTATCGTTACCGCCATATTCCACTAACACAAAATCAGGTCTGTTGCCTTCTTGTATATAATTTTCTATAAATTTTTTTCCTTTTATTATATCGCAACCCATTTTGGATCGATTTTCGATTTTTACGTCCAAAGCGTTTTCGATATATGTCCAATCGATGTTTTTGGAAAAATAATATTTTTTATCTCCAGGGTTTAATAAAACTCCCCGAAGAATGGAATCTCCGAAAATAGTTACTTTATTCATATTGCCCTTTAACCAAATAGTCTGTTTTACGCATTTAATGTGTGTTTTCAGGCAATTTCCTCTGTTTCGTCCGATTTTACACTTGACGAAAGAATATCGTTTAATTTGTCGTTGTCAGAATTTTCATCGTCATTTTTTATTGAATTTTCTTGACTGACAGCATCGCCTATTTCGATATCCAAATTTTCAGAAAAGGACTTTTCATCTTCGGAAAAAGCTGCTAAAACAGCATCGCCCGCACAGATTTTTTCTTCCGTTTCCTGATTTTTAATTTGCGTATTATCAAGACCTTTTTCAGACACGCAAAGGTCTTCACCCGAAGTTTTCTTTCTTTTTTTGTTTTTTACCGTATTTTTATTTGTTTTTATATCGTCTACCGTTTTTGCGATATTATGTTTAATGGGTTTCCAACCTACATTCTTTTTAAATATTGCAGCAAAAGAAATAGGTACATAAGTCAGCATAAAAAACGGAAATGTAAACATTGACCATATTTTCCGTAACGGTCTGACGTGGATTTTTTTCCATTCCGTAATAGCCGTAATGGCGCCTACCACAAAGAGTATCAGCCAATAAAATGCAATAGCCTTTAAAAAGGTTAAAGTATAATCCCAAGGAGTAAAGGCAGTAGGCAAAAAGAAACTTAAAATTATCATGATAATATCAAGCATCATTGTGGCAATACTGATAATCAGTGCGGGAGTTATATTCATCATCATATCGAAACACGAAAAATTCCCGAACATCTTTTTTATAAGTTTACCACCGTATCGACCCAGCACCTGATACATTCCTCTGGACCAACGTAAGCGCTGCGTCCACGACTGAGCGAACACCACCGGCTGTTCGTCGAAAAATTCTGCTTTTTCGGCATAGCCGATTTTTCCTCCGTCCAGCGCATAATGGCAGGTAAACTGGATGTCTTCTATAAGCAAATGAAATTTCCATCCACCGTAACCGTCAATGACTTTTTTATCTACTAAAAAACCTGTTCCGGATATTGCACAAGAGGTATTTAAAATATATCTTGGTTTGTTTAAATACCTTGCTTCTCTCATAAACCATAGAGAATATCCGGCGGAAATCCAGTTGTTTTCGTAATTTTTGCTGTTTCTGTAACTCGTTACCACTTTATAACCGCTGTCATAAACTTTGTTCATTTCATAAACATAGTCGACGGATAATAGATTGTCGGCATCGAGCACAATAAAAGCCTCGTAATTCTTATCGCTTAATTCTTCGTTTATTTTTTCGAACAGATACTCTAAAGCATAGCCTTTGCCCACTTTTTCTTTATTGAATCTTTCGAAAACGTAAGCGCCTTTTTCTCTTGCAATGCTTGCTGTATCGTCCGTGCAGTTATCTGCTATGACTATTACGTCTAAAAGTTCTTTGGGATAATTCTGATTATTTACACTGTCTATTAACTGCCCTATAACCGTCCTTTCGTTTCTTGCGGCTACAATCACCGCATATTTATGGTATGGGTGTTCCTTATTGTCGGGTTTTATTTTACATACTAATCCTATCAATAAATATATCCATTGATAAAAGTAAAGCACGGTAAAAAGTAATCCCGCAATGTTGTTAAAAATTTTAAAAAGCTCAAAAATATCCATAATTCCTTCTCCCAAAGCTATATCCTAAGCGACGGTTCGACATTTAAATCCGTTCCGTCAAGCTGTCCGTTTATCATTTTTATATAACCTTCTGCGGCAATCATAGCCGCATTGTCCGTACAAAGCACCATCTCTGGCAAATAGAGGGAAATTTCTTCCTCCAAGCAATTTTCCCGTAATTTTTTTCTCAAATAAGAATTAGCGGAAACACCGCCGGCGCATGCCAGTTTCGGTATATTTTTTTCTTTGCAAGCTAATATTGCCTTTTTAACCAAAACGTCGACAGCGGCAGACTGAAAGGATGCGCAAACATCCTGTATAACCGGCTTTTCATCTTTTTGTTCTAAATTATGCAAATAATTTATAACGGCGGTTTTTAAACCGCTGTAACTAAAATTATAACCTTTGTCGTTTTTAAGCATTTTGGGAAAAATTATATTGTTTTTCCCGTCTGCAGCCAATCGGTCAATATTAGGTCCGCCGGGATAAGGCAGGTTAAGACATCTCGCTACTTTATCGAAAGCCTCGCCTACCGCATCGTCTAAAGTCGACCCCAACACTTCGTGAGAAGTATAGCTTTTAATGTGTACTATTGCCGTGTGACCGCCGCTAACAACCAAACAGATAAAAGGCGGTTTTAAATCTTTATGAGATATATAATTGGCAGCTATATGCCCCATTATATGATTAACGCCCATAAATTTTTTCCCGGTTGCAAAACTTAAACCTTTTGCAAACGTCAAACCTACAAGTAAAGCTCCTTGCAAACCTGCACCGTAAGTTACCGCAATTCCCTCCACGTCCTCAAGGGTAATTTTAGCAACGTCTAAAGCTTCTTTCACCACGTTTTCTATTATAAGCGTATGGTTTCGGCTGGCTATTTCGGGCACAACCCCTCCGAAACGTTTGTGTATTTCAATTTGGCTGGAAATAATATTGGAAAGAACCGTCCTTCCGTTTAAAACTACGGCAGCAGATGTTTCGTCGCAGCTGGATTCTATTCCCAGAACACAACCTTTTATCATTTTAACTAAATCCTTTTTAAATATTCGGTTATAAAATTATGGATGTCGCCGTTCATTACCGCAGCGATATCGGTATTTTCATAACCGGTTCTATGGTCTTTAACCAAATTATACGGATGAAACACATAGCTTCTTATTTGACTTCCCCATTCTATTTTTTTAAGTTCGCCTTTTATATCCTGCGCTTGTTCTAACTGTTCCCTTTCTTTCTTTTCTATGAGTTTGCCTCTAAGCATCTTCATTGCCGTTTCTCTGTTTTGAATCTGACTTCTTTCATTCTGGCACTGAACTATTATGCCCGAAGGTAAGTGTGTGATTCTAACAGCCGATTCGGTTTTATTGACATGCTGACCTCCCGCTCCGCCAGAACGATAGGTATCGATTTTCAAATCTTCGGGATTAATTTCAATTTCCGAATCATTTTCTATTTCGGGCATTACGTCTAAGGAGGCAAAGGAGGTGTGTCTTCTGGAATTTGCATCGAAGGGAGAAATTCTGACCAAACGATGCACTCCTTTTTCCGCTTTCATATAACCGTAAGCGTTATCACCTTCCAACATAAACGTAACGCTTTTTATTCCTGCCTCATCGCCGTCCAGCAAATCGATCAATTTTACTTTATAGCCCATTTTTTCAGCATACATCGTATACATACGGTAAAGCATGGAAACCCAATCCTGTGCTTCGGTACCACCGGCACCGGCGTGTAAAGTCAATATGGCGTTACAAGCGTCGTATTTACCTTTTAAAAGAGTTTTTATTTTCATATCCTCCGCTTTTTGCGAAAGATTTTTTAATTCTTCTTCTATTTCGTTTGCAAGACTTTCTTCGTTTTCTTCCTCGGCTAATTCTATTAATACATTTAAATCGTCGACCGATTTTTTTAAGGAATTATATTCGTCTAGTTTGTTTTTCAAACCCGATAATTCTTTATTGACCTGCCCTGCTTTTTTTAAATCTTCCCAAAATCCCGGCGAGTTTTGGACATTTTCCAGCTCTTTTATTTTTATTTCCAATTTTTCCGGGTCAAAGAGAGTCTCCTATATCTTTTAATATTTTAGTAAGCTCTAAAGCTTTTTGCTTGTATTCATAAATTTGAAGCATAAATTCTCCTTTAAACGCTTTTAAACAAACGTATTTTCGGTTGTTGGTAATTGTTGCGTCTTTTTTTACGCAGTTTTATTTAATTAGATAAATGAAAGTATCGAATTATGACGATATTGAATAATAATATTGTTTTTGTTTTTTATAATCCTTAGTTTTAAAGTCCTTTAAAGTCTGTATTATTTAATGTTCAATCATTTAATGAATAATAAACTTTTAGTAATTTTTAAAAATTAATTATATCGACAATGTATTTTTTATATCGGCATAAATCGAATAATAATTATTTTTTTATTTTATAAATTTAAAAGCTAAACGGCAGATAATTTAAAGGAATTAAATTGCGTTTTTATTCCTTCCGCAGCACTGTTTATATTTTTTGCCGCTGCCGCAGGGACAGGGGTCGTTTCTGCCCACTTTTACTTTTCTTATGGTACTGTGTTTTTCGTTTGTTCCGGCTTCTTTAGCCACTTGCTGTCTTTCTTCTCTTACTTCCAAACGTACAGCCAAAAGATGTCTAACAACCGTTTCCTGAATGTTTTGCACCATTTCTTCGAACATATCGTATGCTTCCCTTTTATAAACTACGACAGGGTCCTGCTGACCGATACCTCTTAGAGAAACACCTTCTCTCAAAGCATCCATATTGTCGAGATGCTGTATCCAATTTATATCTATTGCTTTTAAAAAGGTAACTTTTTCGTGTTCGTAAAAATCTATTCCTCTGGTTTTATGTTCAGCAATTTTTTCTTCATAAATTTCAACTGTTTTGTCTATTAATTTGTTTATAAAATATTCTTTATCCCAATTATCCAGTTTTTTCTGAGTAACAAAGTCCGAAACTGTCGGCATAAGATTTTTTTGGATTTGTTCGTTCAGACTATCGATACTCTGTTTTTCGAATGAAACATCGGGGTCGATCGCCTGTTCTATTACATTATGAACGTATCCCGGAATTAAATCTATAATTTCGTCGTGTACCGTTTCGTTGTTTAAAATTTTATTTCTTTCCGAATATATTACTTCACGCTGTTTATTGTTTACGTCGTCGTATTCCAAAACGTGTTTACGAATAATAAAGTTATGATTTTCAATTCTCTTTTGGGCGTATTCAATCTGTCTAGTCATGGCCTTTGCGGATATTGGCGTATCTTCATCCACTTTAAAAAATTGAGCAAGAGCCTTCATTCTGTCACTACCGAATATTCTTAAAACGTCGTCTTCCATAGAAATATAAAATATTGAAGAACCAGGATCTCCCTGACGTCCGGCACGACCTCTTAACTGGTTGTCTATTCTTCTCGATTCATGCCTTTCGGTACCTATAATTCTAAGTCCGCCGAGTGCTATAACTTCCTTCTTGTCTTTTTCGGTTTTTTCTTTATATTTTGCATAAAGTTCGCCGTATTTTTCTTTAGCGGCGAGAATATCGGGGTCGTCGGTATGTTGAAAGGAAGTACATGCTTCTACCACTTCCGGCGAATAGTTAAGTTCCAACATTTTTTGTTTAGCCATAAATTCAGCATTGCCGCCGAGCAAAATATCGGTACCACGACCCGCCATGTTGGTTGCAACTGTAACTGTTCCTTTCTTACCCGCCTGGGCTACAATTTCCGCTTCTCTTGCATGATTTTTTGCATTTAAAACATTATGAGGGATTTTTTCGTTTTCCAACAATTTGGAAAGTTCTTCACTCTTTTCAACCGTAATAGTACCAACCAAAACGGGCTGCCCTTTTTCATAACAAGATTTTATTTCCTTAACCACGTTCCTCAGTTTACCTGCCATTGTGGTATAAATTTTATCGTCCTCGTCTACTCTAATCATAGGCAAATTGGTAGGAATGGTAACAACGTCCAAATTATAAATGGTCTGAAATTCTCCTTCTTCCGTTTTTGCTGTACCCGTCATACCCGATATCTTTTTATAAAGGCGGAAATAATTTTGCAAAGTTATAGTTGCAATCGTTTGATTTTCGCTGTTGATTTTAACGTTCTCCTTTGCTTCGATTGCCTGGTGCAAACCGTCGGAATATCTTCTTCCTATCATATAACGGCCGGTAAATTCGTCTACTATAATGACTTCCCCGTCCATTACAACGTAATTACTGTCTTTTTTAAATAAATGGTGAGCTTTTAAAGCCTGTAAAATATGGTGATTTATGTCGGCATTTTCATAATTGTCCAAATCGTCGATATTAAACTCTCTTGCCGCTTTTTCGGCACCGCTGTCCGTTAAAACCACCGTTCTTTTTTCTTCGTTAATCTCGTAATCTTCTTCTTTTAAAGATTTTACGAATTTATTGGCTTTAATATACATATCGCTCGATTCTCCTCCCCTACCCGATATAATAAGAGGAGTTCTCGCTTCGTCTATCAATATACTATCGACCTCGTCGATAATGGCAAAATTTAGTTTTCTTTGAACTTTATTTTCCAGTTTAACGACCATATTGTCTCTTAAGTAATCGAAACCCAGTTCGCTGTTTGTTGCATATACTATGTCGCAAGCATAAGCGGCTTTCTTTTCTTCAAAGGTCATATCGCTTATTACAACACCTACGGTAAGGCCTAAAAATCTGTGTATTTTACCCATCCAAGCGGCATCTCTTTGTGCCAAATATTCGTTTACCGTTACTATATGAACACCGTTGCCGGAAAGAGCGTTTAAGTATGCGGGCAAAGTCGAAACGAGGGTTTTACCTTCACCCGTTCTCATTTCGGCTATTCTGCCTTGATGCAGTGCAATACCGCCCATAACCTGAACATTGAAATGACGCATTTTCAAAACCCTGTCCGCAGCCTCTCTTACAACGGCATATGCCTCGGGAAGCAAATCGTCCAACGTTTCGCCTTCTTTAAATCGATTTTTAAAATCTTGTGTGCAGGCTTTTAATTCTTCGTCGGTATATGATTTATATTTTTCTTCCAATGCGTTAACTTTATCAAGTATTTTAGACAATCCTTTAACGTTTCTTCTGTTAGGGCCTTCGGCTATCCATGAAAATAAACTCATAATTATCTCCTTATCGACAACACGTTAATGTTTTAAGTTATATTTTTGCGTTTTGTTATTTCAATTTTTTTATTTTTTTATTTATAATTTAATACCTTTTTAATGTATACAAAATATTATAACATTTTTTAGAAAATAAATCTATTAATATTATTCACCATAATAAAAAAAACACATTAATCTGCAAAAATATTTGCAGCTTCGCTCATTTCGGAGGAAGTTTCGAATACGATTTTATATTTAGTTGCCGCCACGGTAACGGCATAAACTTTATTTGCTCCGCCATCCTTTAATGCTTTGGCACATTCGTTTAAAGTGGCACCTGTCGTTATAACGTCGTCTATCAAAATAATGTTTTGTCCGTTTATCTTCTCCGCTTTGAAAACCTGTTTTATATTTTTAATTCTTTCTGCTCTGTGACTTTCTATCTGCGGTTTAATTTCCGAAACACGTTTTAAAATTTTATTGTCCATTTTGATACTTGTTAAGTTTGAAAAACTTTTCGCAAGTTTTAAGGTATGGTCAAATCCCCTCTGTTTTATTCTTTTTTCTACACTCGGTACGGGAACTATAAAATCCGCTTTTTCGTCTAACAAATCGTATGCTTTAAGAAGTAATTTTGCTAGAGGATCGCAAAGATACTGTTCGTTATTGAATTTATATTTTAATATTAAATTTTTGATTGTTCCGTAATATTCGACTGCTGCACGGTTCTTATCGAAAAACCGTATATGATTTTTACAGTTAAAACAGTAAAATCCACTGTCTATAGGTGTTCCACAGACCTCACAAAAATTTTCGATAAATTTAATTTGCCTTTTGCATAAATCGCAAAATACACTGTCTCTATTTGTCAATTCTCTGCCGCAGGCAGCACATTTTATACCTTTAACATAAAGAGAATCGAGAAAGGAATTTAAAATCTTTTTTATCATTAAAAAATATTCATAACGTCGTTCTCGTTATACTCCTTTAAAAAAAATTTCAGCAAGGTATATCTTTTTGCGGTATAGTCGTTTTCCACCATTTTTTTTACGTTTTCTTTGCTTCCTATTAAAACGACCATTTTTTTTGCACGAGTTACCGCAGTGTATAAAAGATTTCTAGTATGTAACATATAATTGCCGGAAGTTATCGGCATTATAACCGCATCGAATTCGCACCCCTGACTTTTATGTATGGAAATAGCATATGCCAAAACCAAGTCGTCGGTATCCGCCGAGGAAAAAACGCAGACTTTTTCGTCTTCGAAAGTAACGGTAATTCGCAGCGTATGCTTATCTATAGCCGTAATTTTTCCTATATCTCCGTTAAAAACACCCCGACCTCTTTCGTCGTTTCTAACCCATTCTGCCTGATAATTATTGGTGATTTGCATAACTTTGTCGCCCAGTCTGAAAATTCTGTCGTTAATTATAATTTCCGGTTTGCCGTAAACAAAAGGGTTTAATAATTCCTGTAATTTTGCGTTTAAATTGTTTACCCCGAGCATTCCTTTTTTCATAGGCGCCAGAACCTGAATTTTTTCGGGCGTTATTTTGAGATATTTCGGCACCCTTATACAAACCATATCGATAATCGTGTCCAAAACTAAGGAAGGTTCGCTTTTGGCATCGAAAAAGAAATCGTTATCTTTAACATTTAAAACGGGCATTTCGCCTTTATTGATTCTATGAGCATTGATAACTATTAAACTCTTTGCCGCCTGCCTGTAAACTTCCGTCAAATGAACAACGCTGAAAATACCGCTCTCTATTATATCGGCTAAAACATTGCCTGCCCCTACCGAAGGAAGTTGATCTTTATCCCCCGTAAGAATAAGCCTTGCTCCGCTCCTAACGGCATTGGTCAGCGATTTCATTAAAAAGGAATCCACCATCGAAACTTCGTCCACAATTACGGCATCGCAATTCAATCTCGTATCTTCGTTATAAGAAAAAAATCCCTTTCCTTTAGTGAAATCGAGGTCTAAAAGCCTGTGGATGGTTTTTGCTTCGTAATCGGTCGCCTCACTCATACGTTTGGCAGCCCTCCCTGTAGGGGCGCATAAAAACACCTTTGCTCCTATTTTCCGCAATATATGGAGAATACATTTAATTATTGTAGTTTTACCGGTACCCGGTCCGCCCGTTATAACCACAACTCCTCTTTCTATTGCGGCTTTAACCGCTTCTTTTTGAGTATCGTGCAGTTTAATAGAGTTTAAATTTTCGAATTCTTTTATATCAAAATCTATATCCGCCGCAATGGGAGAAAAGGCATTTTTCAAGCGCAATAAATTACCCGCAAGTTTTTTTTCCATATAATAATACTCGGAAAGTGCTATTATATATTCCTTATCCTGTTCGTATAAAAAAATTCTGCGCTCTGCGGCAAGTTTGCCGGTAACTTCGTCTATTTTAGACAAATCCTCGCTTGAAAGCTCCAAAAGATTTTTTATTGAATCGACAAATAAATTATACGGCAGATAAACATTGCCGTTTTTTAATGAATTTTCCTTTAAGGTATAAAAAACTCCCGCTCTCAAACGAAATTCGCTGTTTATTTCCACCCCGAGGTTCTTTGCCAAACGATCCGCCGTTTTAAATCCTATTCCTTCTATATCTTCAACCAAAATATATGGATTTTTTGTGATAAGCTCTCTTATGTCTTCCGCATAATACTGATAAATTTTTACAGCCATATTAACGGAAAGCCCCAATTTTTGCAAAAACATTATGGATTCCTGCATTTTTCTCAAATTGACGTATTGCTCGGAAATTTCCATTGCCTTTTTTTCCGAAACGCCTTTTACATAAGCAAGCTGAAGGGGATTTTTCTCGATGATTTCAAGCGTGTTTTTGCCGAACATATTTACTATGTTTTGAGCCGTAACTTCACCTATTCCTTTTATAAGTCCGCTCCCTAAAAAACGGGCTATATCGTAAAGTTCTTCGGGCGTGCCTATTTTTACATCGGTTGACACAAACTGTTCGGTAGAAAAACGTTCGTTATACTTAAAATCTCCCGTCAATTCCAACATTTCACCTTCGGCTATATAAGGCATAATACCTACGGCAACAACAAGTTTACCGTTGCAATCCAATTCTGCCACGGTATAGCCGTTTTCTTCGTTACAAAATATTAAATTTTCCACCGTACCTTTTATAGTCATTAAAATTTAAATCTCCTGTATTTTATACTTTTAATTTTAAAAGGCAATTTGTTGCAATTTTATTATGATTTATAATTTAATAATTCAAATGACGAATATTTTTTCGATTTATTTATCCACGCTAAATATAAATTCGATTTTAGACGTTACGAGAACGTATAAAACAATTTTTAAAAAACTTAAATTTTGCGAAAATTTAAATTTCAGCTAATTTCAATCTTTTAAATATTTTTTAAGCTTGCCTACGCTGTCCGTTTGTTCCCAAGGAAAATTGCACTTTCCGAAATGGCCGTTCGATGCCGTTTCTTTATAAATCGGACGCTTCAACGAAAATTTTTCGATAATTGCCATAGGGCGAAAATCAAAATTTTTACAAATTATTTTAGTTAATTTTTCATCGTCGTACACACCGGTATTGAAAGTATCGACAAATACGGAAACCGGTTTAGCCACTCCTATGGCATACGCAAGCTGAATTTCGCATTTTTTTGCAAGACCGGCAGCCACTACGTTTTTACAAACATATCTTGCCATATAAGCAGCGCTCCTATCCACTTTTGTGGGGTCTTTGCCGGAAAAAGCTCCGCCGCCGTGGGGACAAAAACCGCCGTATGTATCCACGATAATTTTTCTTCCCGTCAATCCGCTGTCCCCGTGAGGACCGCCAACCACAAACCTACCCGTAGGATTTATATATATTTTAGTATTACCGTTTATTAAACGGGAAGGAAATACGGCTTTGATTACCTTATTTGTGATATCTTTTTTCAACTCGTTCAAATCTATATTCTCGTCGTGCTGAGTTGAAACCACCACGGAATCAATTCCTACGACTTTTCCGTCTTCATAAATAACCGTAACTTGAGCTTTGCCGTCGGGTTTTAAATAGGGAAGTTCATTTGATTTTCTAAATAATGTCAGTTTTTCTGTTAATTTGTGTGCAAAATTTAAAGCGGAAGGCATACAATTTTCCGTTTCGTCGGTGGCAAACCCAAACATCATTCCTTGGTCGCCCGCACCTAATCTATCGAAATCGCCGCCTCCGTTTTTGTGTTCCAACGAGCTATCCACTCCCATGGCAATATCGGGGGACTGCTTATCCAGATAAACATTGACTTTAATTTTGTCATAGGAAAAATTAGGGTCGAATCCGTCATACCCTATTTCTTTAACGGTTTTTCTAACAATCCCTTCCACATCCACTTTTGCGTCGGAAGTTATTTCTCCCATAATAAACACGTTGTCTGTGGTGGCCATTGTTTCGCAAGCTACCCTTGCATTGCAATCAGCTGCCAAATATTCATCCAAAACGGCATCGGATATTATATCGCACACTTTATCGGGATGCCCTTCCGTAACGCTTTCTGATGTAAACAATTTTCTCATTTTTTTCTCCTTTGTCCGCCGTTTCTTGCGGCAATACGCTAAAAAACGCCTGTCTTTTAAGGACAGAGCGTTTTTCTCATATCCCTATCTTCCAGATATTATTCTGTGGAAATTAGCACCGGATTTAACCGGTTGCTGTGCTGTCATCGGGTCCATTCCCTCAAGGCACTCTCGATAAGGCGGATATTTTTTATTAATATTTTTTAGTTTTTATATGCTTTTTAATTATAACAATATTAACTATATTTATTCAAAACTTAATTTTCATTTTCGATAAAACCGAAAAACCGAACAAATTAATTATATAATTCGCTCAACGCTTTATCTCCGTAAATTCTGTCTATAGCCTGTGAAATAAGCGGACCAACAGACAAAACTTTAATTTTGTCTATTTTCTTTTCGGGAGTCAGCGGATATGTATTCAATACAATAACTTCTTTTATACAGGAATTTTGCAACCTTTCTATTGCCGCACCCGATAAAACGGCATGCGTACAACAAGCGTAAACTTCTTTTGCACCGGCATTTTTTAAAGCTTCCGCACCTAAAACTATGGTGCCTGCGGTGTCTATCATATCGTCCGACATAATGCAAATTTTATCTTTGACGTCGCCGATAATATTCATAACTTCAACGGCATTGGCTTTAGGGCGACGCTTGTCCACTATAGCTATGGGAGAATTTAATTTAAATGCCATCTGTCTTGCTCTTTTTACGCTGCCAACGTCGGGCGAAACCGAAACGACATTGTCGGATGAAGCAAACCCTTTATTGATAAAATATTTTGCCAATACAGGCATTCCCACTAAATGGTCCACGGGGATGTTGAAAAATCCCTGAATTTGCGGAGCGTGCAAATCCATAGTCAAAACACGGTCAAACCCGGCTGTTTGCAATAAATCCGCTACAAGTTTAGCGGTAATCGGGTCTCTAGGGCGGGCTTTTCTGTCCTGTCTTGCATATGCAAAATAAGGAATTACCGCTGTAATTCTACCTGCGGAAGCTCTTTTGAATGCATCCGCCATAACAAGCAGTTCCATTAAATTATCGTTAATCGGTGCAGTTAAAGACTGTATTACAAAAACATCGCAACCTCTTACCGATTCTTTGATATTAACGCTTATTTCTCCGTCGCTGAATTTGGAAACATCGATTTCTCCGAGTTTAATACCTCTGCAATCGGCTATTTCTCTGGCAAGTTCGAGACATGAATTTCCGGCAAATAGTTTTATCCCCGTTCCGTGTACGTTCATATTTTAACTCCTGAATACATTTATTTTACTGCAATACAATTAAATTATTGCAAATTATTTTTTTATATAATTTTCTTTATTTTCCTGTTTCGGACGTGCAATGGCCATTGCATTAGAGGGAATGTCCTTTGTTACAGTTGACCCTGCAGCTATTAAAACATCGTCCCCTATATTCAAAGGAGCCACCAAATTGGCGTTGCAACCGATAAACACACGGTTTCCAACGGTGGTTCTCTGTTTTATTTTACCGTTATAATTGGCGAAAACCGTTCCGCACCCGACATTGCAGCACTCACCCAAAACGGCATCTCCTATATAACTTAAATGCGCAACTTTGGTACCGTTGCCTATTTTTGCGTTTTTAATTTCTACAAAATTTCCTATTCTCGTATTATCCCCTATTATCGCTCCCGGACGAAGATTCACATTAGGACCCACGGCAGCGTTATTACCTATTTGAGCCGACTCCGAATGTAAAGAGGTAATTGAACAATCTGCACCGATTTTTGTATTTTTAATTATACAATTAGGGTAAATTACGGTATTTTTGCCAATTACGCTTTGACCGTAAATATAATTTCCGGGATAAATTACCGCTCCTTCTTGAATTTCCACCGTTCCGTCGATATAAACCGCCGAAGGATCGGGCATAACAACGCCTTTTTGCAATAAAGCATTGTTTATTCTCGTTTTCTGCACCGAAGCGGCAAAAGCCAGCATTTTAGAGTTGCAGACTATTAAAAAATCTTCCTCGTTGAAAAAAACGGCGGGCAGCTGTGCGTTCAATTCCACATTGCTGAATTCTGCCGTTTTAAAGGCATACCCTGCAGTTAAACGTATTGCGTTTTTCTTTGTGGAATGCAAATATTCGTAGACGTCAACAAGGGTTTCTCTCGTAATCAAAGGACATAAGGAATTTAAAACAATCGTGAATAAACTATCGGTTAAAAAGGGGGTTATCGCCTGTTTTAATATATCGCAAGCATCAACAACCCCGACTAAATTCTCACCGCATACAAACTGCATCCATTCCAAACAAGACCTGCCGCAAACAGGAAAGTCCGCTTTGAAATTCTGCGGTTCGTTTTTAATTAAAATTACAGAAAAATTATGTTTATTGCACATACACTTATATTTTAATATTTTTAATATAAATTGTCAATGAAAAGACTATGTAATAAATTTTTTATTTGAGGAAAATCTTGGCATTTAATAAACTAATAGTTTATTGCCTGCAATTTTTTATTACGATTGCTTAAAACATATTTTAGGTATTGCATGAACATTAAAATATTGTAATAAATTAAATATTTTCCCCTGTTTCATTTAAATTTCGTCTGTTTTTTAAGACGCATATAACAGCATATGAAATACAATACGCTTATATAATATATGTTTTTAATAAAAAAAAGTTTAAAAACGTAAACTTTTAAATAAAAAAGCAAACTAATACTAAACACAACCGGATTTTCAATTTTTGATATATTAATTACGATTTATTAAAAAAATACGATTAGCCAAAAAAATCGGGTTAAACAATCCGAATAAAATCATTTTAAAATTTTTAGAAAGGTTTAAAATTTATACGTTATTTCTTTTTGCGGACTTGCTTAAAAAAATTTTGTAATAGCAAAAGACACTCATTTTGTAAAATTCCGCCCTTTGTTTCCGTTTGCCACAAAAAACGTCGGTCGCTTAAAAGCGAATATAATGTATCGACACAGCCTGCCTTGTAGTCGGGCGTACTGTAATAAAGTTTTTTTAAACGGGAATTCAATATTGCTCCCGCACACATCGGACAAGGTTCCATGGTAACATACATTTCACATTCGTTTAAGCGCCAATCATTAAGTTTTTTTTGCGCCTTCAATATACAGTTAATTTCTGCATGCGCCAATGCGTTTTTAGTAGATTCTTTGGTGTTTCTGCCTCTCGCAATTATTTTACCGTCCTTAACAATAACCGCTCCTACAGGAACTTCACCCTTTTCGAATGCTTTTTTAGCTTGCTTTAAAGCCGCCCTCATAAAGCGTTCTTCGGTAATTATTTTGTTTTCGAGTTTGTCCATTTTTACATTCCGTTTTATTTAATGCTTTTATAAAAAAACATCGCTTTATTATGTATTTTCATTTTTAATTTTAAATAGTCTTATTTAATTCGCTTTTATAAAGTATTGCGGCAATCAATTCGATTAACGACAAATAAAAATAAATATCTTAAATAAATAATAAAATTTTTAAAAAATTACCGCTTTTAAATTAAACTGTTTTTTAAATACAACCGATTATATTTTCGTCAATAATGTTTATTGCTACCGCTTTTAAATCAAAAATTTTAGATGTTTTTTATTAGAATAATTTTTTATCTAATTATTGTAAATTCTATATTTAATTATTTAAGAGTGGGTATTGCCATTGAATTTTTCTTTTAAAAGAATAAAACTTTTTGTAGGTATTGTTTTATTCAACTGCTTTGCGAAATGATCTATTTCGCATACAAATTTAAAACCGCATTTTAAAATAACTCGTTCGGATGCGGGATTATCCAAAAAACAGCTTGCCGTAATGGCTTGAACGGGAAAATTGTCAAATATATATTTTATAAAAACTTTTAATGTTTCGGTCATAATTCCTCTGCCCCAGTAATCTTTAGCAAGTACAAAACCAACCTCTTTCAAAGTTAAATCGCAATAATCTTTCAAATCGTTTGCAAAAGATTTATGCAGACCTATTGAACCGATCACCCTACCCGTCTCTTTACATTCTAAAGCAAGAACTTTCTTTTCTTCGCAAAATTTATTTAAAATCCTTTCCGATTCCTCTAAGGTTTCGTGATGATTCCACCCTGCCGCTTCACCAACTCCTTTTACCTTGGCGTAACAAAAAAAATCATATAAATCGTCCGGTTGAAAACATCTTAAAATTACCCTTGAAGTTTCTATATGCGTTTTGGATAAATCTATTGTTATATCCATATCGCTTCCCCCTTTTGCTAACTAAATACTTACACAAATATAGTTTACATTTTTTTTGGCAATATGTCAATCTCATTTAGGAATTAACAAATATATTTAAAATATATAACAGTTTTTTATTAAATAAATTCGATTACAGAGTTCAAAAATATTTTTGGTACTGTAAAATTTTTTTCTTTTATCGAGGCAAATTCGTCGTAGAGTTCGTTATATCCGCAATTATCGTTGCCTACTTCTATGGTAAGGGATGGTATTTTATAATGCATTATACAATAGTCTTTGTAACCTCCTGCGCTTCCCGGGGTTTTTTTCAGCGGATATTGAGTTATTTCGGAAATCTTTTTAGCAATTTTTTCGTCTCTGGTGAAAAATTTTTTTTGACCGAAATACCAATATATTTCCTCACCCTTTGCGTGATAGCTGATTGTGCCGCTCAAAGAAGCCGCTTTGGTAAATTCTGCCAATGCTTTGCTTTCCGGCTCGCATAAAGGATATGCCCCGACATAATTTTCGCTCCACGGAGTAAATATGTTTTTTTTCCCTTTAGCAAAACGAGCGTCAAAATTTACGTTTAAATCCACGCCGTTTGCATTGGCTTTATATAAAGCGGGAAGCTGATTTTCTTTTTTGAGCTTTGCCGCAAGATTCTTATCCAATAGGCAATCAAAACCTTTTTTGCAGATTTCCACTCCGTCGGGATTCATCATGGGAATAAAATAAATTGAACCTTTTAAATTTTTATGCAAATAAAGATCCGCCAAATTTGCAACTAATTTTGCCGTTATGTGTTCCCTTGCATGAATAGCTCCCTGAATTAAAACGGCAATATCGCCTGTGCCTGCTTTTACATAAAATAATTCTCTTCCTGCCGCAGACTTACCGATACTGTCAACTTTTGCTCCTTCTTTCTGCCATCTCTTAACATCTTTAGTTAAAGAAAAATAATCATACATACTGTTTTATTTTATGTAAATAAAAATAATTTGTTAAACGGTTAACGGATTTTTTAAAATTTAATTGATAAAAAAATTTTATTTAAATTACAGTATTTTTTGCTTTTTTATATACCGATTAATCATATTTAAATACTTGTCGATTATAAATTTATAAAATTAGAAATATATAAATTAAATAAAATCGAATAATCGATATTGCTCATTTAAACAGTTAAGTTTTTAAAATTATTAACATAAAAAAATATAAAATTTTATATAACAAAAGCGATAATTTCTTTAATATAAAAAATAGTATTGAGGTAATTTATTATGGCTATAAAAATTCCGGCAAATTTTTTGCCGGAATAAAAATAATTGTTACTTATGATACGAAATATTATTTTCGATGGTCAAAGCTCTGTAAATTTGCTCTGCGAGTATAACTCTCATTAACTGTCTGGGATATGTAAATTTTCCGAAGGAAATCAGCATATCGGCTTTTTTTATGACGTTTTTCGATAAACCGTTCGAACCGCCTATGACAAAACAAATTTTTGAATAGCTGTTTTTTAAATTCTTAAGTTTCAAACTGAAATCTTCACTGGTAAATTGTTCACCCTTAACGTCTAGCGCAATAAGATAGGCGTTTGCATTTTTCAAAATACTTTCTCCCTCGACTTCTATTGCTTTTGCCGTTTCGAAATTTCCATATTCGGGCAACTCAATTACCGATATATCGGCAAAGCGGGAAATTCTTTTGAAATATTCCCGCTCTGCATCTTTATAATAATTTTCTTTAAGTTTACCTATGCATATTATTTCTATTTTTAACATACGTCTTTGTTAATTTTTAGATCATACCTATTAAAAGGGTATATAGAGTAACTAGTCCGTTTACTGCCAACGCCCCGGCGATAAAAATCCAACATTTTAATTTATCGGCTTTTGTAAGGCAATATTCGGGAGCGTTATTTTCCTTCATAATAATTTTCATGCGTTTTTTACATTTTATGAATTTTGATTCTTGTTTTTCGTTGAAAACATCCATAAAATTCATTTGGTTATATGGATTATAAAAATAAGGATTAAAAGGCGAATAGTTAAAAGGTCCGTTATTCGGTACTTGATTATTCGAATAATAGTTTGGCTGCATATTCCATTGATTATAATAACCGTTATTGTTTACATAATTTCCGTTAGGCATATTAAAAGGTTGATAATTAGGATTCTGCCGCCAATAATCGTTCTGATAATTAATTCCGTTGGGAGGAATAAACTGATTGTTCTGCCCCGAATTTTGCAAATTAGCGTAATTATTTGCACCGTTGCCGGATTGTGCAGGAGTGTCTAAAGGTTTTTGTTCATTATTATAAAATTTGGAAAGATTTTCGTAATAAATTTCCCAGCTCTTTTTAATCGCTTCTTTTCTTTCCTGTTCCGTTTGTTCTATAATAACTTCGTTTTCTGATTTCGGTCTCATCGAACATACGATAATGTGAACATAAACAATTATATAGAAAATGCTTAAAACACAAGCCACTATTAATAACAGTAAAAACAAAACTGCATTATTGTTTGCAAAATTTTGGAAATTATAGCCGAATCCGCCGTAATAAGAGGTTTCGCTCAACACTACCGATATTGCGTTATTGATAAAATGCAAAATCATACCGGGAACTATTGAACCCGTTTTAACGGATATAATTCCGCCTATTATACCGAGCACTAAAGACGCATAGAATACCTGTTGTATGTTGCCGTGCATTAAACCGAACATTAATGCACTCCAAAAAATGGCCTGTTTATCTCCCCATCCTTTAAATGCGTTAACTAACATTCCTCTGTGAGTAATTTCTTCGCCGATTGCCGGCAATACCGCAGTCAAAACCAAACTTAAAATAAACGATACGGCAGAAAACTCCGTTGAGGTGGTTCCTGCAGAGGTACTGGGCATATAACCTATCAATACCAAAATAACGTTAAATATAAAAGAAACAAAAATCGTTATAAAATACATTGCCAGACCGGCAGGTATAGATAGCAAAATTACTTTTAACGGCACTTTTTTCTTTAATCCCAAATTTGTAAAAGTATTAGATAATCTGTCCTTTAACTTTTTTTCTTTAAAATAAAATAAATAAAGTAATACGGGAACTAAAGTGAAAATAATAATTTGTGAAAAACACGACCATATTACGTCTATCATCTGATTGCCTAAAGAATCGAACAATCCGTAATTAAGCACGGCTCTCATCAATTCCAACATGCTACACATTATAAAATACATTGTCATTACGGCAAAAACTGAAATTCTGTTTTTGTTTGCCGTATCGAGTGGAGTTGACTGTTGTAAAATATTATTGCCGTTATTCATTATAGCCTCCTTAACGTATTTAATAAATTTTTCTTTATATAATTACCATAAATAATTATAAATAAAAAATATTTAACGATTATAACTTAATGGAATTTATATTTATTTACCTTTTGAATCTTTTAAAGATACAATGGAATTAAAAATAAGTTTATCCCTTGAGGACAGATAATCGGTGTTAAAATACCCTAATCTTAAAAATTGGTATTTGTCTTGCGGTTTAGACTGCAAAATAAAAGGTTCGGCTTTGGCATTGTCTATAATTTTTAAGGAATTAGGATTCATCCTTTCGGAAAAATCTTTATCTTCATCTCCGTCGATAAGCAAATAATCGTAATTGCGAACCTGTACATCTACCGCATATTTCACCGGAACCCAATGTATTACAGCTTTTGTTTTAATTCCGCTTACGTCATGGCCGCTTTTTGAATTTTTAACAACAGAACAATAAATGACTTGAACATTGCCCTGTTCGTCAATTTCATAAGTTTCGCATTTAATAATATATGCTCCTTTTAATCTGACATAACCTTCCGGTTTTAAACGGAAAAACTTTTTATCCGCATCGATTTTGAAATCTTCTCTTTCTATATAAATTTCATTGCAGAACGGTATTTTATGCGTGCCTGCGGAAGCATCCTGCGGATTGTTTTCCAGCTCTAAATATTCTTCGGCATCGAAATTTGTTAACACGACTTTAACGGGGTCTAAAACCACCATAGCCCGAGTTGCTCTTTTATTTAAATCCTCTCTTATACAATATTCCAACAATCCCGCATCGACAGTACTGTTGGATTTTGCCACTCCTATTCTCTCGCAAAAATCCGCTATGGCTTCCTTCGTAACGCCTCTCCTTCTCAGTCCGCTTAAAGTCGGCATACGGGGGTCATCCCACCCCGAAACGCTTTTATTGTCCACAAGTTTTTTTAAATACCTTTTGCTCATTATGGTTCTAGTCAATTGAAGTCTGGCAAATTCAATCTGACGGGGCTTAATTTCAAAATCCGTATGATTAACAAACCATTCGTATAGAGGACGGTGGTCTTCGAATTCCAACGTACAAATAGAATGAGTAATACCCTCTATGGCGTCCGACATGGGATGAGCATAGTCGTACATGGGATAAACACACCATTTATCTCCCGTTCGATGATGAGTTGCCCTTAAAATTCTATACATTATGGGGTCTCTCATATTGATATTGGGAGAAGCCATATCAATTTTTGCCCTTAACACTTTGCTGCCGTCGGGGAAAGCACCTTCTTTCATCTTATAAAACAAATCGAGATTTTCTTCTATTGTCCTATCTCTGTAGGGAGAATTTTTACCCGGTTTGTTCAAAGTACCACGATACTCTTTAATTTCTTCCGCCGAAAGATCGCACACATAAGCCAAATCTTTTTTTATAAAATCAACCGCTATTTCAAACAAACGGTCGAAATAATCGGACGCATACCTTAATTCGTCCCATTGGAAACCCAACCAACGTATATCTTCTTTTATCGATTCGACGTATTCCACGTCTTCTTTTACGGGATTTGTGTCGTCAAATCTCAGATTGCACCTGCCGTTGAATTTTTTTGCAACATTAAAATCAACCGTTATTGCCTTTGAATGACCTATGTGCAAATATCCGTTAGGCTCCGGCGGAAATCTCGTAATTATTTCCTTTAAACCTTTTGTTTCAATATCGTTTAATACCAATTCTTCGATGAAATTCGAAGGCTGTACGTTTATCATATATTCTCCTTTGTCTGTATGTAAAAATTGTTTGTTATTCTGAATTCTAATTATAATTTTTCATTCCATGTCTTTTATAGCATTTATAATTATCGGAAATTTTTTATCTATAAATTTAATGGCAATTAAAATTAACTTCGTTTATTTTTACTTTTCCGTCTCTTATATTTAATTTTACCAACATATCTTCAGGTAAATCGACATCCTCTATTTCACAATTCTTTGCGGCGCTAAAAAATTGCGCTCTATAAAGCATTGCCCTTAAAATCAAGTCGGAAACGGATATATCCGTTGAATAAAGTCCGCTTATGTAAAGCGTACCTTTTACTATATTAAACGATGCCGCCCCCATTATTTTGCCGCTTTCCAAACCATAACAAATTCTTGTAAATTTCGGGTTTTTTTTTATATTGTCGTAATATTTTTTTATATCGTCGTTTATGTCAATATATTTAACTTCAATCATCAGTATTCAAGTTCTCCGTTGTCTGCTTTTTTAGGTATGTCTAAATTTGAGGGATTGATATAAGATACGTTTTCGTCCGCCTCAAAGGGTAAATCTTGTTGAGAAATTTGTTCTTTATCCTGCTCGTTTTGAATTTTCCTCATTCTTTTAGCTGCGTTTTTCTTTTTTCTTTCTTCTTCCAAATACATTGCTTCCAGTGAGGGCATTTCTTTAAAAGTAACGGTTTCTCCCAACCACTGCAACGGTATGTCGCATAATTCGCCGTTCCTATGCTTTTGAACGGTAAGTTCGACTTTACTGCGGTCTTCGTTATTATTTTCGTCGAGGTCCGGTCTATATAAAAACATAACAATATCGGCATCTTGTTCTATAGCTCCCGACTCCCTCAAATCGGAAAGTCTTGGCTTTTTTTCTGCTCGGCCTTCCACCGAACGGGACAGCTGACTAAGCGCAATCAAGGGAACGTTCAATTCTCTTGCTATAATTTTTAAATTTCTGGAAATTTCCGAAATATCGTTTTGACGGCTGTCGTTTTTTCTCTTGTTTACGTTATCCATAAGCTGAAGATAATCGATGGTAATTAGATCCAACCCGCCTAATTCTTTTTTTAAACGGCGGCATCTGGATAATACGTTAGCATATGTAACCATACCCGAATCGTCTATATACATTTTCGAATCGGAAAGTTTTTTATGCGCCGACCAAATCTTTTGCCACTCTTCCACCGTAGGTTGTCCGGCTGTGGAATTTTCCCTCAATTTTTCCATTTTTACCCCGGATAGCGAAGATAACATTCTCGTATATAGCTGTTCTTTTGGCATTTCAAGACTGAACAATGCAACTTTTTTGCCTTCTATTGCCGCATATTGTGCAATATTTAAAGCAAACGCCGTTTTACCTACCGAAGGCCTTGCCGCAAGAATAATCAAATCCGAACGATGCAGCCCGTGCAAAACTTTATTTAACTCGGGGAACGGGATTTCCACAACGTCGGCCTTGCCTTCGTTTTTACACATATCCTGAAGCTGTTTTACTACTTCTTCTCCGACTACGCTGGCAGAGATGAGGTCTTTTTTATCTATTTCTTTGGAAATACCTACAAGTTCGCTTTCAGCATAGGCAAGACAATCTGCACCGTTTTCCTCTCCGTATGCTTTCTCGACAATACTCGTGGAACGATCTATCAATATGCGCTTAATCGCATCCGATTTTATTATGTCCGCATAACTTTTATAGTTTGCCGCCGACGGCACGGCATTGGTCAAATTCATTATATATTCTAATCCGCCCGCCTCGGCAATCTGATTACGTTTTTCCAGCAAATCGGTAACTGTAACAAAATCTATGGCCTTGCCTTGATTATATAAATCCCTCATTGCATTAAAAATAACTCGGTTAACCTGAGAGTAAAAATCTTCTGTTTTTAAAGTTTCTATTATTGCTGAACTTGCAGCTTCGCTAATAAGCACACAGCTTAAAATGCTGATTTCCGCTTCCTGATTATGCGGCACAATTCTTGCCGATGTTTTTTCCATAAATGCCTCCGAATTATTTTGTTGCCGATATAAGATTATTTTTCCGAATCAATTATCCGAATCAATCATCCGTCTTTTGGTCACCTTGTATTGAGGGATCCGAATTTTTTATATTTTCGTCTTTGACGTCATTTATAACAGTATTTTTTTCATCCGAAGAGGTGTCCTCTCTGACTGTTTCCGCTTTTTCGGGTTTATCGGATGAAGAAGAAAAATCATTGCGACTGTTTGTATAATACGGGTTGTAACCGTTATTCTGATTATTTACGTTATATGGGTTATAGCCGTTATTCTGATTATTTAAGTTATACGGGTTATAGCCGTTATTCTGATTATTTACGTTATACGGGTTGTAACCGTTATTTTGATTGTTTGGGATATACGGATTATAACCGTTATTTCGATTGTTTGGGATATACGGATTATAACCGTTATTTTGATTGTTTGTATAATTCGGCATACCGTTATTATCAAAGTAATTTAAATTAATCGGATTTTCATATTCTTTTCCGAAAGGATAATTCGGTGCTCCTATATTATAGGGCGGATAATTATAATTCTTTTTGGTTGATGTAGTATTGCTTTCCACCTTCTTAGAATCATTATTCTTTTTATAACTTACATATATAATAGACATTATTCCAACAACTGCAAAAGAAATTAAAATAATTATAATTATAACTCCCGAAGGATTAACAGCCGACTGTTCTAAATAAATAGTATTGGAAAATGTATTCGAATCTAATTTATAAAAATAAAAGGTTTCTCCGGTTAAATACTCAAGAGCAAAAGATGCATTGGTTTGATCTACTTTTCCGTCAATTTGCATACCGGCATAGAAAGAAAAATATTCCGGGTTTACATATCTATCTATATAGTCGAAAAAAACCATTTGTTTAAAAGAGGATAAATCTATATTCTGTGTAATATATACGCTATAAGTTAAAAAACCCTGATATACCTTTTGTTCCACTACGCTGTCATCTTCATCGCCGGCTAAGCTGTTATATTCTTCCATAGTTATGCTTTGCCGTGCAATAAACTCGTTTGATCCAACGTTTTTCGAGTATTTTATAGAAAATCCGTTAGCGACAAAACAAGTTTTTAAATTTTCGAAAAATATATCTTTCGACATCGTTGCCAACAGCATATTATCATTATAATTATATTGAACGCTAAATTCATAATAAACATTTATATTATCCGTATATGCTCGATAAAAAACGTTGATTTTATCAAGATCGGGATATTGCCCCCACGTTATTTTTGTATCGTTTTCATATGCCGAATAGTTCGATGTAGCGGCAAAAGCAAATCCGGATAGCGCAAAAGTGCTTACTAACAATATTATCAATAAACATGTCACAAAAACAGATATACGCCTTTTATTCATACTTTTTACTCCATTATAACTTTAATAAAATATACTTAAATATAATTATACTATTTGCTTAAATTATTTTTTAATTAAATTTAATTACATTATAAATTTTGTAATTCTGTAAACGTATCTTCAAAAACCTTTATGGCGTTATCGAACGTTTCGACTTTACTTAAATCTGCACCGGCAATTTTCAAAAGTTCCACAGGGGAAGTCATTGACCCGGAAGAAAGAAATTTTTTGTAATTTTCAACGGCTTTTTCGTCCTTTAAAATTTTTTCGGCTATAGTTACGGCACTTGTCAACCCGGTTGCATATTTATAGACATAAAATGCCGTATAAAAATGAGGTATTCTCGCCCATTCGTATTGAATTTCTTTATCATGGAAAACGTCTTTGCCGTAGTATTTTTTGTTTAATCCGTAATAATATTTACATAAATTTTCTTTTGTCAAAGGCACGCCGTTTTCCTGCATGGTGTGAGCTTCCAATTCGAATTCGGCAAACATTGTCTGTCTGAACAGAGTTGTTCTGAACATATCCAGAAAATAAGTAAGAAAAAACTTTTTAGCTTTTTTCGAATTTTCCTTTTCCAATAAATATTTAAGCAATAAAACTTCGTTTACCGTACTTGCCACTTCCGCAACGAAAATAGTATAGTCCGCTTTTGCATAAGGTTGATATTTTGCGGAATAATAGCTGTGCATTGCGTGACCCAATTCATGCGCTATAGTAAATACGTCGTGCGTGGTTTTTTCGTAATTCAATAAAACATACGGATGCGCCAAATAAGCAGAAGTTGAATACGCCCCGCTTCTTTTGCCTTTATTCTCATATACGTCTATCCATTTTTCGTTAAACGCCTTGTCTAACAGCTTTACATAATCGTTGCCTAAAACGGATAGCGCTTCCTTAACCAAACTGCACGCCTCGTTATAAGGCAGCTCCAATTTATAATCTTCACATACGGGAGTATGCAAATCATACATATGCAATTTGTCTAAATGCAGCTCTTTTTTTCTCCAAGCCATATAACGGTGTAAAACGGGCAATCCTTTATTGACAGCATCGAGCAGATTGGAATAAACGCTTTCTTCCACATCTTCGTTATATAGAGCTTTATTCAAACAGCTTTTATATCCTCTTGCCCTTGTATAAAAAACATCCTTTTTAACATTACCGGTATAAATAGCTGTAACGGTATTAAGCATTTTTTTATATGCGTTAAACATTCCTTTAAATGCCGCCCGTCTTACTTCCCTGTTTTTTCCCATAAGGAAAGAGCTGTAACGTGCGTGCGAAAGTTTTTCGCTTTCTCCCTTTTCGTTTTTTATTTTTGGCAAAGGCAATTCTACATTGTCGAACACTTCGAAAGCATTGTGATAACCGGATGCAGTTTCCGCACTCAATGCCAATATTTTTTCCTCTTTTTCGCTTAATATATATTTTTTTTGTCTGATAAGAGTTTTAAAATAATAATCGTAATCGGCAAATTCGGGTAATTCTGAAATTATTTTTAATTCCTTTTCGCTTTTTTTTGTAAGTTCGGGTAAAAAAAAGCTTGACGATGCGGAAAAATTCATATAAAGATTTTCTATTTTATTATACATTGACTGATATTTCGAATTTGAAGTATCTTCATCCTTTTTCATATGCGCATAAATAATCAGCCTTTCTATTTTCTGCATATAATCGTCGTTTTTTTTCAAAGCCTCCAGCAGAATCTTTTTATCGTCCAATTTACCTTTATAGTTATTTAAAAAATCTTTGTCTTTTGCAAGTTCTTCGAATTCTTTTTCCCAAGCTTCATCGTCTTTATAAAGGGAAGAAGTATCCCACTTGAATTTTTCTTCTATATCTTCTCTTTTTTTAAGTTCTGCCATATCATCACCTATTAAATACTTTATTTACCAATTTGGCAACAAATAAAAAACAAAAATTTATTTACTGCAATCGATTTTAAAAATGAAATAAACTTTTACAAAATTTAATACAATAATTAACGCTTAATCGATTATAAAAATTATTATCTGTAATTTTTTTGAATGTATTACTTAATTATAATCGAAAATTATTTATAAATGTTTTTACGGCTGCCGATTTATAACAGTTCAATTTTTAATTATCGGCCAATTTACTTCAAACTATTTTACTTCAATTTAATAAGCAGTCTAATTGTTCATTGAAACAAAAAACAAATTAAAATATTTATAATTAATCGATTAATTTCTTTGTGAATGTAACGGCGCAGGAATTCTGCCTCCTCTCGAAATAAATTTCAAGGGACTTAAAGTGCTTACCGGTATAACGGGCGCTTCTCCCAAAAGACCGCCGAAACATACACTGTCCCCCACTTTTTTCCCCGGTGCGGGTATAACTCTTACGGCTGTTGTTTTGTTATTGACCATACCTATAGCACATTCGTCCGCAATTATAGCAGAAATAACTTCGGCTTTTGTATCCCCGGGAATGGCAATCATATCTAACCCCACCGAGCATACCGATGTCATAGCCTCTAATTTATCGAAAGTAAGTCTGCCGGCACCTGCTGCGGAAATCATACCTTCGTCTTCCGAAACGGGAATAAATGCGCCGCTTAAACCGCCGGTATGAGAACTAGCCATAATTCCGCCTTTTTTTACGGCGTCGTTTAACAAAGCAAGGGTTGCGGTGGTTCCGCAAGAACCTACGCTCTCTAAGCCGATTTCTTCCAAAATTCTCGCAACGCTGTCCCCTTTAACGGGAGTGGGAGCAAGAGATAAGTCTATTATCCCAAAAGATGCATTAAGTCTTAAAGAAGCTTCCCTTGCCACAAGCTGCCCGACTCTGGTAATTTTAAAAGCGGTTTTTTTAATTGTTTCGGCAACTTCGGTTAAATCGCCTTTAACGCTTTCGAGTGCGGCTTTGACTACACCCGGCCCCGAAACGCCTACGTTAATTACCGTTTCCGCTTCTCCCGTTCCGTGAAAAGCCCCTGCCATAAAGGGATTATCTTCCACGGCATTGGCAAAAACTACTAGTTTTGCACAGGCGATTCCGTCGCTCGAGGCTGTTTTTTTAGCACACTCTTTTATTGTTTTTCCCATAAGGGCAACGGCATCCATATTCATTCCCGCTTTAGTGGTTGCCACATTTACTGAAGAACATATTTTTTCCGTCGTTGAAAGTGCCTCGGGAATACTTTCTATAAAGGCTCTTTCCGCTGCCGACATTCCTTTATGCACAAGAGCGGAATAACCTCCTATAAAATCTACTTTTATTTCTTTTGCCGCTGCGTCCAAAGCTTTGATGACCTGCAAATACCCTCCGTTGCCGGCGGTAATCAGACTAACGGGCGTTACGGAAACTCTTTTATTTACTATGGGAACGCCGAATTCTTCTTCCAGTTCGCAGCCCGTTTCAACAAGTTTACCCGCTTTTTTAACTACTTTTTCATATACTTTTTCTGCCGTTTTGTTTGGGTCTTCGCATATACAGTCCAAAAGGGATATACCCATGGTTATTGTTCTTACGTCCAAATGCTGGCTGTCTATCATCTCCAGCGTTTCCATAATTTCGCTACTGTTAATCATATTTCGTTTCCTTTATCAGATTTTATGCATTACGTCAAAAATTTCCTGGTGTTGAATATTGATGCTCATTCCTATTTTTTCGCCTTCCGCTTTTAACAATTCTTTTAATTCACCTATTTTTAAAGTGCTTTGCGATATATCTACCAACATTATCATAGTAAAATATTCTTGAAGTAGCGTTTGACTTATATCTTCCACATTAATATTATGTGCCGCTAAAATAGTACTGATTTTTGCTATTATGCCTTTTCTGTCTTTACCTATTACACTGACTATCGCTTTCATTTTTTACTCCTTAATTTTTGTCGGATTCTTTGCCTTTAATATTCACAAACTTTTATTTAACAATCTCTAATTTATACATAACAACAATATAAATTATATTTCCGACTGCGGATGATTTATTTATTTGACTATGCATAAATCATAAAACTAATTAAACCGATTTAACAATTATTTATAATCGTTTAAGGATTATATATAATTTCATATTCCAATAAAATATTTGCATAAGTAACAAGATTTAGCGTTTGCCCCTTTATAAAAGGAGGAAAATCAAATAAATCGTCTACATATACTTCTCTTTCGTAGTTTCTCTGTTTTACTTCGTTAAAAATATTTACTATGAAAACTTTACATTTAACACCGTTTTTCGTTACTTTTTCTTCTTTAAAGTCATTAAATATACAAACAAAATCCTCTTTTAAACCTTCATCTTTATCGCACAAAAAAGTATAATATATTTTACTTTGTTTGTGTTTGATATCCAAAAAAGGCAGAGAGAAAAACCCGAAAGCTAACGATGTCAATATATTGTAAATTTCAAATATATACCTATAATCTCTGAAAGACTGAAATAATGACATTACAAAACTCGCAACGTTGGTAATAATGAAAATGCAAAGTAAAATAATGTAGTTGCGGTGCATTTTTAAATATATTTTTTTTTCTTTATCGGTATAGTTTTTATTGTATATAGAAATCATATAAACATATTTTAAAAAAAATAAAAATCTCCCTT
>CASEPJ010000154.1 GCA_949289715.1 uncultured Clostridia bacterium | reverse complement strand
CCTGACTCTTAATCAGGGTGTCCGGGGTTCGAGCCCCCGATGGTGTACCAAGATATTAAAATCGGCTTATTAATAAATAAGCCGATTTTTTGCCGTTTGGAAAAATTTTTTTATTTTAAATAGATTTTATTTTTCAATAAATTTCAATTTTAATAATAATAATTATATTCTAAAATAAAATTAAATAATTTTAAGAAGTTATAAATCTTATTGTAATGATCATTACAATAAAAATTTATATTTTAAATCACAATTAAATTTCAATAAGTCATATAAAGCAATGTGTCTGCACAAAATATTTGTATGAGAGAAATTTTACATTGCGATTTGAATAATTTTTATGCCAGTGTCGAATGTATTGAAAATCCGTGTTATAAGAGAAAAGCGTTGGTCGTATGCGGCGCCGAAGAATTGAGGCACGGCGTGGTGTTGGCAAAAAACTATATTGCAAAAGCATACGGTGTTAAAACGGGGGATACGCTTTGGGAAGCACGCAGTAAATGTCCGGAACTAATTAGCGTGCAAGCCGATTTCGGAAAATATTTGCAATATTCAAGAAGAATTAGAAAGATATATGAAGAATACACCGATATGGTAGAAGCTTTCGGTATAGACGAATGTTGGCTCGATGTAACAAAAAGCAAATTGCTATTCGGCGACGGTAAAAAGATAGCCGATGAAATAAGATATAAAATAAAAAAGGAAACGGGATTAACGGCAAGTGTGGGGGTGAGTTTCAATAAAATATTCGCCAAACTTGCCTCTGATATGGAAAAGCCGGATGCAACCGTTATAATAACTAAAGACAATTTTAAACAAAAAGTTTTTCCGTTGCCTGTAGAAGATTTATTATATGTAGGCAAAGCAACGGCAAAAAAACTTAAACTGTTAAATATTAATACTATAGGCGAGCTTGCCAACGCAAGGGAAGATGTATTAATAAAATGGCTTGGAAAATGGGGATCGTATTTATATACTTTTGCCAACGGTAAAGATAATGCTCCCGTAAGAAAAACTTTTGAAAAGGCGACTATAAAATCCATAGGTAACAGTCTCACAAATTATAGAGATTTGAAAAACGACGAAGAAGTAAAATCTTTATTTTTTTTACTTGCCGATTCTGTTGCCGCACGTTTAAGACAAAGTATGTTGGGCAGAGCTGGGTTAGTGGGGTTTTCGGTTAAGAACACCGAATTAATAAAAACAGGCGGAGAAAAACATTTTAATCCGCCGACTTTTATAGCCTACGAAATTGCAGAAAGGGCTTTTTCTCTATTTAAAAATTTATACGATTGGCGTTTGCCCGTGCGTTCGGTTAGCATATATATTTCCGATTTTACGTTAAAAGACAGACAAACCGATATTTTTACCGACGAAAGTCAGGCCATAAAAAAAGAAATATTAGAACAAACCGTGGAAAACATAAGGGAAAAATTCGGTGCAAAATCCATTAACAGAGGAATTGTGGCATTAGATGAGAATCTTACACAAATAGATATTAAAGGGGAACATATAATTCATCCCGAAGCATTTAGGTTAATCGATAAAGATAGAACAAATTAAAATTTTAAGTATATTTTATAATTTTTTTAGATTTATTTATTGATTTGACTTTTAAAATTAAATATGATTTAATATAAATATATTTAGTATATACATTATATTTTTAAATAATTTATGAAATTTTATATAATAAAATTAACAATATTAAATTATGCAATATTAATCTTCTTTAGAAGGAATTAAATGAGAAGACTTATTAATAAATTTAAAGAATCTGTATTTTCAGTTTTACCAATTACAATAATAGTATTGATACTTGCTTTCACAATAGCTCCGCTAACAAAATCCGCTATTTTGGGTTTTTTGACAGGGGCGGTTTTTGTCATTCTCGGATTAACTTTATTTGGACTTGGAGCGGATATATCAATGATTCAGATAGGACATAGTATAGGCTCCAAAATTACAAAAACTAAAAAATTATTTCCTGTAATTTTAATAAGTTTTATTATAGGTATTATAATAACTGTAGCCGAACCGGACTTAATGGTATTAGGCGAACAACTTTCAAAAATTATAGAACCTGTGGTATTGATAATAACCGTCGGAATAGGAGTAGGAATTTTTTTAGTTATTGCAATGTTGCGAATTATTTTTAAAATTAATTTAAGACTGTTGCTTTTTTTGTTTTACATATCGGTTTTTGTAATTGCCGCATTTGTATCTAGTGAATTTTTGCCTGTTTCTTTTGATAGCGGAGGTGTAACTACCGGACCTATGACTGTTCCTTTTATAATGTCGTTAGGGCTTGGCGTAGCCGCTATGAATGGCACAGGCGGTGAGGATGACAGTTTCGGATTGGTTGCATTGTGTTCAGTAGGTCCTATTATAACTACTTTAATTTTAGGCTTATTAAGCGATACTTCTGCATTAACATATACTTTGGATAAGGTAAGTTTATCCGATGATATTCTTCTGTCTTTTTTTGTAAATATGCCTAATTATTTTGGTGAGGTAGCTTTTTCGTTAGCACCTATAGCCGTATTTTTTTTGATATTTAATTTTATTGCGTTAAAACTTCCTTTCAGAGAAATTGCAAGAATATCGGTAGGTTTAATATATACTTATTTAGGTTTAGTTGTTTTTCTTACCGGCGTAAATGTGGGTTTTTTACCCGTAGGACAAATGCTCGGCGGTGCGATTTCATTATCCGATTATAAATTCGCACTAGTTCCGGTAGGTATGCTTGTGGGGTTTTTTATAGTAGCGGCAGAACCTGCTGTACATGTATTAAACGAACAGGTCGAAGAAGTTTCCGGCGGAACCATTAAAAAAAGTGCAATGTTAATTTCATTAATGTGCGGGGTGGCTGTATCAATCGGGTTGTCTATGATAAGGGTACTTACAGGAATATCTATTTGGTGGTTTATTTTGCCGGGATATACAATTGCTTTAACACTGTCCTTTTTTGTTCCTAAGGTATTTACAGCTATAGCGTTTGACAGTGGCGGAGTAGCAAGCGGACCTATGACCGCAACTTTTTTATTACCCTTCGCAATGGGTGCTTGTAATGGTTTAAACGGTAATATTTTAACGGATGCTTTCGGATTGGTTGCAATGGTTGCAATGACACCACTTTTAACTATTCAAATATTAGGACTCGTTTCTACATTTAAAACAAAAAAATTAAAAGATAAAGAATATTTAAAATTAAAAGGTGATGATTATAATAAACTTAAAAATAATTATTCGAGCAAAAACGATAAAATGACAGACGAACAACCAATTATAATCGATTTAAATAAGGAGAAAGAAAAATGATTTCTGAAAAAATTTTTAATATCGGTGTGAAATTGTTATTTGTAGTTGTAAAAAGAGGTAAAGGAGACCGCATTACAGAATTTTTGAACAGTATTACGGAAATTCCATTTGTAGAAATATTTATGGGAAAAGGTACGGCGCCGAATGCTTTTTTAGATATATTAGGACTATCAGACAGTGAAAAGGATATAGTTATAACATTAATAAGAGCAGATGAAGCT
>CASEPJ010000153.1 GCA_949289715.1 uncultured Clostridia bacterium | reverse complement strand
TTATTAATTAAGGTACTATTATGAATATTTTAGTTATTATTATAAAATTTTTTTACTTGCCGTTTTATTGTTTTAAAAGTTAAATAAAATATAAAATTCGCTTAAAAAAATTAAAATATTTTTTTCAATTTGTTATTTAAAAGTACATAAATAACTAAACAAATCGGTATATGTAAGAATTAATTATTAATCGGTATATGTACGTTTAAATTATAAATTGAATAATATAAATTTATGTTACCGAATAATTGAAGTTGTTTTGATTTATATATATTTAACATATTCGAAATGGATAAAATTTGTAAATTTTTAAAAAAAATATTAAATTATTAAAATTAACAAATTTATATTAAAATTAGACTGAAAAAATCCTTTCAATTTAAATTAAAATTAAACAACAAAAATTAAAAAAATATTTAATTAAAATAATTTTTAAAATAATAATATTTAAATATTTTATATAATTATTATTGAAAAAAAATTTACAATTAAATTGAAATAAAAATAGTAAATATGTTATTAGCAAATTAAATATAAAAATTTTTTTTCAACAAATAAAATTATTCGTCTTTTAATAACGAATAATAAAAATAAAATACGATACGCTTATAAACGTATCGTATTTTTGATAATTCGAATATTAAGTTAAACGAACGATCGGATAAATAAGATTAATCTTTTTTCTCTGCCAACTCTTCGTAACCTTTAAGTCTGTTTTTAGCTTCCTGTTCGGCTTTGGCAAACAGTTTTTCGGCTACGTCGGGCATTGCTTTCTTCAAAGATGAATAACGGGTTTGTTTCATTATAAATTCCTGATAACTGCCAGTAGGTTCTTTACTGTCTAAAATAAAGGGATTTTTACCTTCCTCTGCAAGAGCAGGATTATAACGATAAAGCTGCCAATAACCACATTCAACCGCTTTCTTTTCTTCCAACTGAGTATTATCCATTCTTATACCGTGGTTAATACAAGGAGCATAAGCAATTATTAAAGAAGGACCGTGGTAACTTTCGGCTTCCTGAAGAACTTTCATAAACTGATTCATGTTAGCGCCCATAGCTACCTGTGCGACGTAAACATAGCCGTAACTCATTGCCATCATTCCGAGGTCTTTTTTCTTGGTTCTCTTACCGGCTGCGGCAAATTTTGCTATGGAACCGGTAGGCGTGGATTTAGAAGCCTGACCGCCGGTGTTGGAATAAACTTCCGTATCGAGAACAATGACATTGACGTCCTCATCCATTGCGAGAACATGGTCTAAACCGCCGTAACCTATATCGTAAGCCCAGCCGTCTCCTCCGACAATCCAAATAGATTTTTTAATGAGTGCGTCTTTTTCTGCCAAAACGGCATCGATATCGGGACATTTACCTTTTAAAGGTTCCAATACGGCGAGTAATTCTTTTGCCGCAACTTTCGATGCTTCCGCATTGTTCATATTATCTATCCAATTTTTTGCTGCATCAACTATGGCTTGGTTATTAACTTCTGAACCACAGTTTTCGATTATGGATTCCAATTTGTTTTTAACGGTTGTTCTTCTTGCATTGTAAGCAAGGTTCATTCCGTAGCCGAATTCCGCATTATCTTCGAACAAACTGTTTGCCCATGCGGGGCCGTGTCCTTCTTCGTTAACTGTATAAGGACAGGTAGGTGCGCTACCGCCGTAAATGGAAGAACATCCCGTTGCGTTTGCTATAATCATTCTATCCCCGAAAAGTTGGGTGATTACTTTTAGATAAGGAGTTTCTCCGCAACCTGCACAAGAACCTGAAAATTCAAATAAAGGAGTTTTGAATTGGCTGCCTTTTACGGTATAAGGATTTGCTTTAGCTTTAACTTTCGGTAAAGTTTCGCTGAATTTATGATTTTCCGTTTCGGTCTTGCAAACTTCTTCTAAAGGTTTCATTACCAGAGCGTCTTTGGTTTTAACGGGACATACGTTTGCGCAGTTTCCGCAACCGGTACAATCGAGAGGAGAAACCTGTACTCTGAAGCTATATCCGGGTTCTCCAGTGGCGGGTTTAACGTCGAAGTTTGCGGGGAGGGGAGTGCCGTCTTTTACCAATACAGGTCTGATGCATGCGTGAGGACATACAAAAGAGCATTGATTACACTGAATACAAGTTGTTTTATTCCACATAGGAACAATAACAGCGGTGCCTCTCTTTTCAAACTTAGTTGTACCTGTGGGAACATAGCCCGAAGGATTAAATGCCGAAACGGGAAGGGTATTGCCTTTAAGAGAAAGAATAGGATGTATAAAGTTTTTGAAATATTCGTTTTCCGCAATTTCTACAGGGGCGGCACCCGTTTTAGCTGTTGCCCATTCCTTCGGAACTTTTATTTCTTTTAATTCGGAAATGGCATTATCTATAGCGTCGCAGTTCATTTTAACTACAGCGTCGCCTTTTTTACCGTAAGTTTTCTTTACGGCTTCTTTCATATAATTTTCTGCCTGATCGTAGGGTATTACTTCTGCAAGTTTAAAGAATGCGGCTTGCATTATTACGTTAATTTTATTGCTGCCTAATGCTGTTGCGACTTTTAATGCATCTATATTATAGAATTTAATATGTTTTGTCGCTAACTGCCTTTTTACTTCTGCAGGTAATTGCGTTTCCATTTCTTCCTGCGTCCATGTGGAATTAAGCAGAAAAACTCCTCCGTCTTTTAACTGAGAAAGCATATCGTACCTTATGATATAGGAAGGGTTATGGCAGGCTACAAAATCGGCTTCGTCTATAAGATAAGGAGATTGTATGGGCTGGCGGCCGAATCTTAAGTGAGAAATGGTAATTCCGCCGGATTTTTTGGAATCGTATTCGAAATAGCCTTGAGCGTATAAATCGGTATGGTCACCTATAATTTTTATTGAATTTTTATTGGCTCCAACGGTACCGTCGGAACCCAAACCG
>CASEPJ010000152.1 GCA_949289715.1 uncultured Clostridia bacterium | reverse complement strand
TTATTAGATTTAATTATTTTAAATAATTCTTCAATATTATTATCTGTTAACAAAATAACTTTTTCTTTATATATTTTTTTCATTATTTCATTTAAGATTTTTTTTATTATAAAATCATCTTCATCGTTTATTTTATCTAAATTTAATTTATTTTTATAATAATTATTTTTTATTTTTTAATTTATGGCAAATGCCGAAAACGGGGGGAGATTTATGTATATTTTTTCCAAAGAAAAATTGAAAAATACCGAAATTATAGGCAGTAAAATGCTTTTGACTTATCTTGAAGAAGACGAAAGCAAATTAAAAGATTTAATCGACGTTTTAGATGCGCAGGGGATTTATTATTCTTCTTTGCAAAAAAGTCTAAAAATATGTAAAAAAAATCAATATCTATTAAATGCAGAAAAGGAAATCGAAGGCAGTAAAATTGCCGTTATTGTCTTGTCTAAAGCTTTTTTCGAGGAACAAAATAGGGTGCTGCAGAATTTAACGTGGTATGAAACCGGGTGCCTTTTGGGTCAAAATAAAAAAATAGTTTTATATTTTTTGGATATAGACAAAAATGAATTACAGGAAAAGCTTTATAAAACCCCTGTAAGGCAAATTCAAGGATGCAATAAAATGGAGGATTTGCTTGAATTTATTGCTACCAACAATATTATGGAAAATTTGTTTTACAGCGACGGCATAATAAACCGATTTGCGTCTAAAAGAATATTTTTCGTAAAACTAACTACGATTTTTAACATCTACAGAACCAATATAGCCGAAATTACTTCGCAATTCAATCGTTTCGGAAACGAAACATACGATGAAAAAACCGTCCTCGATTTGTTTTTGCAGGAACTTGTTAGCGGCTGTACAGTATTAAGTTTTAACAGAAAAAATGTTTTAGGCAAGGAATTTACTCCATATTTAGAAGAAACGGAAATTTTAACGAAAGACTTTCCTGTTAATTTTCAATACAGCAAACCGGAACTGTTGGAATATTCTTCCGCCGACGATATTTATGCAACCGTTAAATCGGAATTCATCATACCGATGCACGCCTTGCTCGGTGTGGATTTTAAACCTTTTTTGGCCATAAAAAGGCGATCTAAATTCAAAACGGACCAAATGTTAAGTATATTAAAGAAAAATTTTAACAGCAGTGATCTTTTTGAACGAGATATTTACATTAAAAACGACGAACATTTACAGCGTGTTTATTTTTTACTCGATTTGGAAGTTTTCAATACGCAAAAAGAAGCTGTCGGTAAGAAAGCAAATTATTTGTATCCGCAATAAGGAGGTATTATGAATATTAAAATTTCCGCACGTTTATTAAATGACGAAGAGAAAAAAGAATTCGGTGTGTTTGTATCGCACTCAAACGATAACGACCTTTTTAAAGAAGTTTGTTCTGAGTTGCAAAAAGCCGATATACCTCACCTTGTGGATATGCAAATAGCCATAGCCTCATTAAATTTTGCCGACGAAATTAAGAAGTTAATAGATAAATGCCATTGTGCCGTAGTTGTTGTAACAAAGGGTGCTTTGCAGTCTTCCTGGGTGAATTTCGAGGTGGGAATGCTCTATGGTGAGGGCAAAAACGTTTATCTTTACGATCCCGATAATTTGTTGGAGGGACAAGAGTATCCCCACCTTAACAAATTTTCCGTTTTCAACGATATAAACATTTTGATTTCTAAATTAAAAAATACCGGATATTTTGCCGATTTGTTTTGTTACGAAACAGCAAAGTTCTCAAAACGTTTTTTTAAAGAAAGGGTGCAAAATTTAACATGTCCTGTTAAACTTACGGTTACAATACCAAATTTAAGCAGTATTAATATAGAAAATTATTATTTTACGGCGCTTGTATCCAATTTCGGTTCTTATTGCGGAAAATACGGAGAAGACGGGGTGTGCTTTCAAATGATGGACGAAGAAAAATTCTGCCCCGTAAGCGGCAAAAATTGCGCTTTAAACGAAGTTCCCGATGTAGAAAATTATCCCGAATGCGTAATTTTAAATAAGATTGTCGATAAGGCTCTTATTTTAGGAGATGATATAACTTTTATTATTCCGTTACATAAGATTTACGGCACTTGTTTTAAAATATTTGCAGAAGTATGGGACAGTAAAGAGGCAGACAGGCTGTTTTCCTTATTAAAGGAATGCGATGTTATGCCTTCCATATCAAAAAGCGGAGATAATCAGCGGATTTATCTATCTTTGCCCGATTCTAATTGGGAGGGGGTTTTCCGCCTTAAAGATATGTTTTCAAATAACTTTTTGTGCCCGGGAATTATCGAAGCGGAGTAGAGGTGTTTATGATTATTGTTGAATTGTTGGCCATTATTGCTGCTTTTTTGCTATTGATTGTAATTATTACAAATTTTCTGGAAAAAAAAGCAAAGCGTCAGTTTATAGCATTGATATTTGTTGCCGTTTTCGGATATTTGATAAATACGGGTGCGTTAATATATAATATTGTATTATTGAAAAATACGACGGTATTTGACTATTTTGCAGTATTGATTAAGGGTGCACAATATACGGCAAGCCTGTTGGTTTTCGAGGATAAGTTTAATTCTTTGGGTGCGTTAACTGCCCATAATTGGTTTAAAATTATATATTATGTATTTTTGGGTTGCGCATATATTCTTTACAGCTTAACGCTGATTTCCTTGCTCTCATATAAAACTTTGTCTAAAATCAAATTGCTTTTTACTCGTAGTAATACCGTTTATTGCTTTTCTTCCATAAACGACAAATCTCTAATGCTTGCCGATTCCGTGGCAAAAGAGAAACCGGGTGCTCTCATAGTTTTCACTTTAATAAATTTAAGTCAGGACGACGAAACGAAAAAAACATTAAAAAAACTTAAAAACCGTAGATTTTATATTTATGTGTGTTCGAGGGAATCGGAAAATGAAGATTTTTTAGAAAAATATCCTTTGTTATCCAGATTTAAAAGGAAACTATTGTTTTGTCTGGATGAGAATAGCGAAAAAAATATATCTTTTTGCAAAGATTATTCTAACGATCCTATTGAAATTTACGCTATGGCGGAGGAGGAATTTTGCGGATCCTCATATTTGAATAAAAGTAATATCCATATTATTAAACAGCACGATTTGACTGCAAGAATGTTAGTGAATGCATATCCCTGTTATAATAATATATATTGCGATAACGAAAAAAAACATATTAACGTTATTATTTTAGGCAGAGGACGTTCGGGAAACGCTATTTTCAAAAATATTTTTGTGGCAAATCAGTTTAAAGATGTCAATTTGAATATAACGGTTTTTGATGCAAAAGATAAAAACGGTTTTTACAAATTACAATATCCGGGAATATATGACAACGAAAATATAAAATTTTTAAAAACCGATATTTATTCCGAGAATTTTTTAGAGGAATTTTTCGGATTTTTAAGAAAGGACAATTATATTGTAGTTGCTTTGGGCGACGATAAAAAGAATATTGAATTGGCGAATATCATATATAAATATATACTTACACAAAGCAATTATAAAGCATCTATTTATGTTCATATAAGGCATGAGAAAAATAAAACTCTTTTGCAAGATGTATTAAAAGACGGTATAAGCATTCATGCCATAGGCACAGAAAGCCAAATTTTTAACTACGATATAGTGGTCGGTGAATTTATGGATATTTTTGCAAAGGCTATAAACGATAACTATAATAAGGCGAATCCCGCAAATGCTAAAAATTGGTGCGAATTAAGCGAATTCACAAAATCTTCTAACAGATCCGTCGGAGTTGCCGCTAAATCAAAAATGTTTTCTCTCGGCTTGGAAATTGCGGATATGAATGACGAAAGAGAAGAATTCGATATTAATTTATTATCCGAAGAAGATAATTTAAAAGCGGCAATGGAAGAGCATATGCGTTGGAATGCATTTCACCTCGTAAACGGCTGGAATAAAATGACCATTGAAGAATCTATGGCATACGGCAAAGACAAAAAGGTTAGAAAATCGGAAGACAAGAAAAAATCTCTTTCCCTTGTAGAGTGGGACGAGCTTGACAATGTTTCAAAATATCTTGGGGAAGATATAAAATCTTACGATTATTTATGGAAAAATGCTTTTGTGGAAGCATTGCATAAATATAACAAGAAAATAGTTGAAAAGGAATAAATTTATTAATATAATTAAGAAAAAGGCGTATTGATTAATACGCCTTTTTAATCGATTTTTTTATACTGTTTTGAATTTTATAATCTTACCAATGTTAAAAATTGTTTTAAAAATTATATTTTTATATTAGTTTATCGTAAAAACAATCGTAACAATAGTTATAATTTTTCGGCAATTTTTCTTGCCGCATAATTGCCGGAAGCCAAAGCAAAGTGAATATTATATCCTCCGCAATCACCGTCAATATCTAAAAGTTCTCCGCAAAAATATAAATTTTTATGTTTTTCGGACTGCAAATTATCGTCTATATCGTCGTTTGAAATTCCTCCCCTTGTTACCTGTGAATTGTTAAAACCGGTAGTTCCCGTAATTCTTAAAGTGAAATTTTTAAAAGTGTTTATTAGATTGTTTGTTTCTTTTTCGGAAACTTCGTTAATAGGAGTATAAAACTTATATTTGCATAAATTTATTGCAGCACGCACGCATTGATTGGCAAGTAAAGTAACAAATGCGTTTTCCAAAGCCAAGAAGGGAAGTATATTTTTTCTTTTCAAGAAAAATTCTTTTATTTCAGAAAAAGAATAATCCTTTAAAAAGTCTATTTTGACATAAACTTTGCCCTTGTCTAACAGTTCTGCGGCATCTCCCGAAATATCAAATACACACGGACCGGAAATTCCATATTCGGTAAAAAGAATTTCACCTTCGCTTTGTTTTAAAAATTTATCTTCAAAATATAATTTGATAGCACAATTTAATTTAACGCCTTTTAATACTCTTATGGACTCCAATTCGGTTTTAAGTTGAACGAGAGAAGGAAACAACGGGGTAATATTGTAATTAAGTGCTTTATAAATGTCATATGAAGAACCGTCTGTACCCAAATTTCTTCCCGAGGCACCTCCCGTTGCGCAAATGACATAATCTGTTATTATATTTTGCTGATAATTATCTTTTTTGTAAAATACGGTAATTTTTTTGTCTGTTATTATTTTTTCGACTTTTGCATCGGTAATTATATTAACTCTTAATTTTTCGGCGGTAAATCGGAAAAGATCGCATACGGAAGAGGCTTTAAGCGAAGAAGGATAAATTTTACCTTTGTTAAGCGTTACGGTGCTTAAAGACAAATCTTGTGCAAATTCGAAAAAAGAAAAATCGTTAAAAACATTATTGAAGTAATGAAGATTTTTGCCGTGATAATTGTTAATATCAATATTAACGTTCGACAAATTTCCCTGTCCGTTACCCGATACGGCAAGTTTTTTTAAAATTCTTTCGTTTTTTTCGAGAACGGTTACGTTCATTGAGGGCCGCAGCTTTTTTAATTTAATAGCTGCGGCCATACCCGAAACGCCTCCGCCTATTATTACCGTTTCTGCCATATAAAAGAGGTTATTATTTTTTTACTTTATCCCATAACGAACCACCGTTCATTATGTCTTTATAAGATACATGATTATTCATTTTTTCAACTTTAAATTTGTCTTTTTCTACAATTAATTTTTTACCGTCGGGCAATGTTATTTCCGCTTTTTTTACAATCGGCAAAGTAGTGGTGAAATCTGCTCTTCCCGGGCAGAAAGGATAAAAACCTAAACATCCAAAAATATACCAACTTGCCATTGTTCCGTTGTCTTCGTCGCCGGGAAAACCGTCTATTGTGCTGTCGAAAGCTTCGGTAATCAGTCTGTTAACCCAATAGGAAGTTTTTTTCACGTTGCCTATTTCAGAATAAATATAGGGTATGGGGAAGGAAGGTTGATTCGATATAGCGCATTGACCGAAATTTCTTTGGGCTGCGAGTTCCGACATTTCGTGTATTTCAAAGCCGTACCAACCGACCGTAAAAATGGGAGGAGTATTAAAAAGTTCGTCTATTTTATCTTCTAGTTTTCCGTTATATAATTCGTTTAAACCTTTCATATCGTGAGGTACGGCAAAAGAATTCTGCCAAGCGGAACCTTCAGTGTATTCACCTCCCCAAGAATGAGGAATAAAATCATCGCTTCTTTGACCTTTATCGTCCATCGAACGCATAAGTCCGCTTTTTTTATCGAAAATTTTTGCATAATTTTTTGCATAATTCATATATTTTTCGGCAAGTCCGATTTTCCCGAGTTTCGCTGCCGAAGCACCTATGCAGAAGTCTCCGTAACAGCAATCGAGAGTTTCATTTACGCTTTCATGAACAAGATTGTTAGGTAAATATCCCAATTTTCTGTAAACCGAAACTTTTTTTCTTCCGTATTTGGGTTCGGGACTGTCGTCTTCAGCATTGTGAATCATGGCATCCAAAAATTTTTCGGCAAGTTCAGGGGAAACTATGTCTTTGACTATTGCGTCTGCCAAAACTGGTTCGACAAGAGTGCCGGGCATAAGACCTATTTCGTTTGGAGAAATCCACCTCGGCAACCAACCTGTATCCTCATAAATATTGTAAAAACTTTCTGCCATTTCCGCATATAATTTAGGGTCGATTATAGAAAGCAGCGGGTATACCGTTCTGTATGTGTCCCAAAAGCCGTTATCAACATACATTACACCTTCTTTAATTTCGCCGGTTTCTATATTGATGTGTAAATTTTTGCCAGATTTGTCGGTTTCGTAAAATTTTCTGGGGAAAAGTAAAGCTCTGTATAGGCAGGAATAAAATGTTTTCATTGTTTTTTCATCGCTTTCTATATTAATTTTGCTTAATTCCTTTTCCCATATATTTTCCGCTTGAACTTTTAAATCGTTAATGGTATTTAAATTAAGTTCTCTATTGAAGTTTATTTCGGCTTGCTCGTAACCGATAAATGAGGTAGCTATTTTAACAGTAACTTCCTTATCTTTTACTATTAAGGACAGACAATTTTCCGTTGTTTCTTCTTCGCATTCACAGCTGATTTTGGCGTAAATATATTCTTTAAGTTCGTAAGGGCAGTGATGTGTAACGCCTGTAGTATAACCTGTTATATTTTGAAGTGCTTTATTGTAAACGAATTGTGTTTTTCCGTCCAATCCTATAAAATTAATTCTGTTTTTGCCTTCGTTTTTAAATGTAAATTTAAATATTCCTCCCGTAGGCGATGGCGAAAGGCATATATCACAATTATCTTTAAATTCTTCTATATAAAGTTCAGTTGGAGTAAAACGAAAAGTTTGTTTATTAAAGGAACTTTTTCTCATATGAGGAGCTATATTTAAATTGCCGGTTTGAGGCATAACGAGAAAATGTCCATAATCTCCAATCCAGGGGGAAGGTTGGTGGGTCAGTCTGATTCCTTCAAAGGTATTTGCAGTAGGGTCATAGAAAAAATTGCCGTGAGATGAATTTGTCATAATCGTCCAGGAAGCAAGTGCATGCGGCAAAGCAAGCAATGGCAAAATATTGCCGTGTGAAAAATCGGATGTGTTGTGTGTACCCATAAGGGCGTTGACGTAATCAAGTTTTTTCATAGCAACCTCTTAGTTATTATTTATAAATTTTTTTATTGGTAATTTTTTAGTTTTAATCAATAATACATAAAATTATTTTAAATTTATAAAATTAGAATAATTTATAATATAAAAACAATGTTATCTAATCAATTAAAACAAAAATCAAAATTATTATATCAAATTAAATTTTATTAGTAAAGAAAATATTATAAAATTTAAAAGCTATTTCAAATCGCTTGCAAATAAAGCATAATTAATATATAATATAAATGCTTTTTTTGTAAATAAATTTAATTTAAAATATGTATAAATTTTAAAAAATTAAAAAAATATTGAAAATTATGCGGATATGGCGGAATTGGCAGACGCGCTAGATTCAGGTTCTAGTGAGGGCGACTTCATGCAGGTTCAAGTCCTGTTATCCGCACCATGTTGAGACTATGATTTGTCTCGAAAGGGAATAGTGTGGAGTTTTGCTTATGATCGCAATCATTAAAGACACTGGCGAAACATATGTTTCGCCAATTTTTGCAATTAAAGAAACGGGTTGGAAATCTAAAATTCTCGCTTTCAAACGGGATAGAACGCATCTTCAGAGAATACATAT
>CASEPJ010000151.1 GCA_949289715.1 uncultured Clostridia bacterium | reverse complement strand
TGCGAAAATTTGACCTCAATTTAACGGTATTCAAGAATAAGGAACGACTCCTAAGGGCTAGTTATGGGTTCGATTCCCGCCGGGAGTACCATAAACCGCAATTTAATGCGGTTTTTTCTTTTATTGATATAATATTTTGATTTTATTAATTTGCCTATACTTTTGCCCCAAAATTACTAATAAGTTTTTATTTTAAATTTATTTATTATTTTTTAAAAAAAACGGTGAACGAAAAGCGCACTTTGTTCACCGTTAATTTTATTTATTACAGTGTTTAATGTTAAAAATTTACAAAAAACATAGATAAAAAATTGCTTTATTCATATGACATTTAAGTTATTAAATTCTTAAAATCCTCAGACATTATTTGAACAGGTATTACTGTTGTTTTTTTTCAAAAAAAACAGTAAAATGATATTGCAGTTAAGTTAAACTGTTTTTGCAATTTTTATAAAAAATCTATTGAAATATACCGCTTTTGTAAAACTTGTTTTTATTTTTCACATAACTCGGGTTAGCTATTATTTTCCATTTGCGAAAATTTTATTTAGAAGTGAAGTTTTATATTGAAATAAAATTATAATTATATGTTATTTACTTATTCCTTATTCAAAATCCTATTTTCCTATCCGAAAACCTATTCAATAGCATATAAAAGTATTTAATTTCTAATAATTATACAAATTTTCGCAACTTTTGTTTAAATATTACAGTTTTTTTTATTCTTCAATTTCTATGGATATAATCGTTGTACCCGAAATAACTACCCTCACACTGTCTCCTGATTGCAAAAAAGGCAAATTATCATAAAGCAGAATATGCGCCTGATAAACCAAAGGATATGACTCTTCTACAAACCGAACATAATAATAGGTAGTCCCTTCGTTTACAACAGGAACAATATCTTTAATGGTTAATTGAATTTTCTGAACATCTTGCGGATTCATTAATTTCGAATAATTTACTTGAGCCTGCGATATAGTATCTCCTATTGCCGTTTTGGTGTAATCCGTTAGACTTACAAAAGCATATTTTTTGATTAAACCTTCATTATCTTTCAATGTCATAAAATATGTCGGAAAACCGTTAAAATTTGTCAATATCGGAAAGCTGGATTTATACTCCAAATCTTGCACCAATCCTTCCGCCGATTGCTGAGCAGCATATTCGGTAACACCGCCCGTTTTACAAAATATTGTTTCTTTGGTCCTTAAATCCACCAAAACCACACCTACAATAGATTCATCACTTCCGAAACTGGTCATTCCGGTATAATAATAAAATTTTCCGTTAGTATATATATAGTTAAATCCTTCCGTAACATGCATAACTTCTTTTTTTGCAAAAACAGAGTTGAAAAATCCATGTACATAATTCCCCCAATAATTTAATTGTTTGGTAACCACATCTGTAGTATGCACACGATCTATCCAATCAGGTTGTGTTCCTTCTTTGTAATACTTCGATTCACCCGTTACAGGATCCAGTACTATTACTCCTGCTATATCCTTTCCGTTTGTTAAAGCAAACTGTCTTTTTAATACGTTAAAAATATATTGAGGATTTCCTTCATCGTCAAGTTCAAAATTAATACAAGAATAATCTATATATTTATCCATATGAGAAAAATATACTTTACGCTCCAAACGCTCCCCGAAAAACGCACTGGGAACATATTTCAAGTTTTTTTTGACAATTTTTACATCCGACGGATTTGTAGCAGAAATCATTATATAGCCCGGGGTTCCTACAGAACGCTGATTAACCCATTTAAAAAATCCTGAATACTCTATTGCTCCTACCCAATAAATTCCACCGTTGTATTCGATCATTGTATAATCTCTAATATCGAATTGACTGCCTAAATTATCTTCGCCTAATTTTTTATCTCCCAATTTTATAGCTAAAGCTTTATCAACAACGGGTATTTGCATTACGCTAAAGTCCTCAATCTGTTCTTGCAAGATTCCTTTATCATCAACAGAAATCAAATTTCGATATTTATTCGATATAAAAATCGGTGACGAAAAAAAACTCAATAATACAAAAACTATAAGAAGACCTCCGGCAATAAAAGTCGGTATTATATATCGTTTAGGTACTAGCTTAAATTTATTTGAACAAATATATTCACAGTCATTTTTATCGAATAAAATGCTCTTTAAAAAAGGTAAGCCGGCCCAAATAATAATCATAAAAAAAATAAACCATCGAATACCTTTTGTATAAATAGAAAAAGCCATAAAGCCAAAGTAAATGGAAATGAACGTAATAAATACGGTTAAAACAATTTGAACCCATAACAAAATTGAAAATATTGCACGTCCCATTTTTTTTAATCTTTTTTTCCCTAATTCTACATTAAAAGCACTATTCATTTTTGCCTCCCTTTGCTTCAAATTATTAATAAAAAATTATAAAATTTAAGTTTTTTTGATAATTAAAAGTTAAAAAACCAATTTATTGCTATATAAGTCCTGTTCCTACTAATTTTTTTTGAATTTATAATAAATATTATTTATTAAAATAACTACAAAAATTTTGAGTCAATTTAAAAAAATATAATAATACTTTTAAAAATATGTTAATATCTTAAATTATAAATCAAATATTAAATTGTAACTATTTTTAAATTTATCATTTTTTTCTAATATTTTACTAATTTTTATAATATATCTAAAAAAATTTTTTTACAATTTTTTTAGATATTTCTTTATTTTTTACTTGTTTAAAACTTTATCTATATTTCTGCAATATCTTTATTTATATTAACATTTTTTCCAAAATCGCTTTTTATAAATACTTATAAAGCTTTTCTTCTTTTTTGGCTAATTTCTTTAATTTGCTTACAAGCATTTTATATAAAACTCGGGTTTTACCTACACGGTAAGAATAATATTTTACTGCTAAAAAGTTATGTGTTATAAACTTTTCACTTTCCTCTTGTTTATTAATATTACTATACCATATTTTTCCTCCAACGGCAACACTTTGCAACCTTTTTTCTTTGTCGCTCGCATATGCCCTTTTTTCACTCTAATCTTTTTAATTTTTCTGCATTAATTATTTATTGGAATTGTGCCTTATATTATCGAATATTAAACAACATTAATGGCCTTGCATATATTTATTTTTTTCTTTTATTATTTATGGCATCATTTTTACTATTATATAATATTCATTATTTTCATTCATATTTATTTTTATATCTGCTTTAAAAATTTATAATACGCATATTTTCCATTTAAACAAAGTTTCGATAGC
>CASEPJ010000150.1 GCA_949289715.1 uncultured Clostridia bacterium | reverse complement strand
TTTAACAATATCGACAGGGGGAACAACCCTTCCGTCGAATGATAAACTTTACAAATTAAACAAAAAAGCGGATTTAATTTATTCACAGTTTTATAAAAATACTAAGGATTGCAATTACATTAAAGATTATTTAAAATTTATTTGAATTTGATATTATTATTTATCATAGAAAATAAACTTTAACGCATAAATTAAATTATGCGTTATTTTTTTAAATTTTATAAATTAAAAAATATTATAATTTTTCTTATCATTGCGTTTATAACGGTATCTTTTTTTATAGATACAAAATTTTGTGTTCAATCGATATTAAACGGTTTAAGTTTATGGTTTTTTAATGTTTTGCCTGTATTGTTTCCTTTTTTCGTTTGTACAAAATTGTTGACAGATTTAAATTTGATTCAACCTATTTCAAAAATTTTCAATAAACCTATGAAATTTCTATTTAATCTTCCTGGGGCGGCATCATATATATTTATAATATCTATGATATCCGGTTATCCCACAGGAGCAAAACTTATACAAGAATATTATAAAGCAGGAAAATTAAATTATCAACAATGCGTAACTTGTGCGGCTTTGTGCTCCTCTTCAAGTCCGCTGTTTGTTTTCGGAACGGTAGCATTGTTGATAAAAAATTTTAAAGGTGCCGTCATTATATACTCCGCACATTTGCTCTCTTGTATAATTAACGGGATAATTTTTAGGTGTAAAAAGTATAACGATATTTTGTACGATACAACTATACAAAAAGATTTTAATCTTTCCGACAGTATTTATACTTCTACAATTTCCATATTAAACATAGGCGGACTTATCTGCATTTTCGGTCTTTTATGTGATTTAATGCTCAAATTCGAAATAATAAAGGTGATTAACTATATTTTTATACCTTTAAATAAATTATTTAACTACGACATAGGCACTCCTTTCATTATAGGATTTTTTGAAATAACCAAAGGAATAGCCTCTATAAATTTACCGTTTGATTATACCGTAATATTGTGCGCTGCACTGCTGTCTTTCAGCGGATTGTGCATTATATTTCAACAGCATACATATTTAAAAGATTGTAAAATATCTTTTAAAAAATTATTTTTATTAAAAAGCGTTCAATGCGGCATAACGTTTTTTTTAGCGATTTTAGGTGTATTGTTATTCGGCTCATTATAAAAAATAAAATAATAAAAAAATAAAAAAATATATAAATTAGCAATAAAAACTATTTATTCAAAAATCAATTTTTACGCAGTTTATCTAAAACATCCGTAAAATATTTCGGCAATTCAGCTTTAAATTCCATACGCTTGTTGGTAATGGGATGATTAAAGGATAAACTGTAAGCGTGCAAAAGCTGCCCGTTTAATTTAAATTTTTGCTTTTCGTATCCGTAGGCTAAATCGCCGACTATGGGATGATGCAACAAATATTTGCAGTGAACTCTTATTTGATGGGTTCTTCCCGTTTCCAATTCAAATTCTGCAAAGGAATTGTTTTTAAAACGTTCTAATATTTTAAATTTGGTCACGGCACGCTTACCGTCTTTATCCAAAGCCATTTTTTTGCGGTCTTTTTTCGATCTTTTTATAGGATAATCCAATACCCCTTCGTCTTCTTTTACCACACCTTCCAAAACGGCTAAATATTTGCGTCTTGCCGTGTGTTCTGCTATTTGTTTGCTTAAACTATTGTGGGCAAAATCGTTTTTGGCTACAACGAGCAATCCGCTGGTATCTTTATCTAATCTATGCACTATACCCGGCCTTACTTCTCCGTTAATTCCGCTTAACGAGGATAAATGATATAATAAAGCATTAACCAATGTGCCGGTATATACTCCGCTTGCGGGATGCACCACCATCCCCTGCTTTTTATTAATTACGGCAAGACAATCATCCTCGTAAACTATATCCAAAGGTATATTTTCCGCAATTATATCGCTTACAACCGGGTCAGGAAGACTCAAAATGATTTTATCGCCCGTATTTATATTTTTAGAAGGCTTTTCACATTTCCCGTTAACTGTTACTAAATTTGATTCAATAAGTTTTTTTATATGCGACCTTGTTAAATCTTCCTCTTCTTCGGCAAGGAATGAATCCAATCTAGGTGCGTCTTTATCCGCAATAATGTAAATTTCTTGCATATTATCCTCAAAGACACGAATTAAATAAAAAAATTTTATAAAATATTAATCGATTAAATTATTGTTTTCGGTATTCTCAGTTGCAACGCTTTTTTTATTTTCTTTAGACTTTTTACCGAAAACGGCAAAATCTTCGGAGAGGAAAAGTAAATAAATTATCAACAGACAACAACCTATCGTCAATGCCATGTCAGCTATGTTAAAATTAGCAAAATTAATAGGACGAAAATCTATAAAGTCCCTGACATATTTAAAAACGATTCTGTCATAAAAATTTCCTATTGCTCCGCCGATAATGAGCGCTATAGAAAAATACCCGAGAAAACGATCGTTTCTGAGTTTTATAAAAAAATAAGTAAAAATCAATAAGGATATGGCGGTTACAATTACAAAGAAAGTAATTTTACCGGGAAAAATGCTTAATCCGCCTCCGGTATTTTCCGAATAACGTAAATCGAATACCCCATTGATAACCGTAAAACCGGGTATAAGTTTTTTTTCAGCTATGGATTTAGTTAGCAAATCCAAAAAAATTATCAGCGGTATTACGGCTATGGAAATTATATAAAGTATTAAATTTTTTTTATTTTTGATTCCCAACAATGTTTACACCTTCCGGAGTTATTAAATAAATATTG
>CASEPJ010000149.1 GCA_949289715.1 uncultured Clostridia bacterium | reverse complement strand
AAATTAAAATTAATCAAATATAATATTTGCTGATTACCGCAAACAAAAAATACTTATCCTTATAACTTTTATAAATTAAACATTAATAATAGTATAATTATAAAAAACAAGTATAAATTTAATTATAAAAAAAACAAGATTTCCCCTTTACCTATCGATTAAAATTTATTTATTAATTATTTTATTAAACCTTTTTCTTTTAAAAATCTTTCCAATGCTTTAGCGACCATAACGGATATAAGTTTTGCAGTATAAATATAAACTTGCTCGTCCGACAAATAAGGGTCGGGCAAATCGCCGTATCCTCCCGCATATTCACCCAAAGTAAAAACATTTTTATAAGAAGATAAAGCCTTTTTATGGGAAAGAGTCATTGTCAGAACCAAATCGCAGGAATTTAAAAGTTTTTCCGTTAATTGTTTAGCTTTTCTTTTACCTGCTTTAATACCTAAAGTTTTTAAAGCCGTAACGGCGTTTTTTGCAATAACATCCCCTTCATTAACTGCTAAACCAGCGGAAAAAACCTTAACGTCTTCTATATTTTCCTCCTTAAGCATTGCTTTTGCAATATATTCCGCCATAGGAGAACGGCAAGTATTACCTGTGCATACAAAAAGAATTTTCATATATTCACCTTTATTAAATTACGGCAGCCGCCTTTTTCAATCTGTTCATCAAAGCTCTTCCTACGCCCTCTTCTTCCACCGATTGGGCAATAATTAAATCGTATTTTTTTTCACATTCTCTGAAAGCCTTATATAAATTGGAGGCATAGCTGATATTATCCGCACCCATATCGTATATTTGAAAAGACGGAGATGAACTTACAACCCCCCTTTTTGCCAATACTACGACATTTAAACCTTTTTTTCTCCTCTCTTCGGCTACAGCAGCCAATTCGTTTGCAGGAGCCAAAATCATATCGCATAACGGGGCGTAATGCCTGTATTTCATTCCGGGAGAGGCAACTCTTCCGTCGGATATTTTACTGCAATAAACCGTATCTCCTATTAGAGGTTCCAAATCTTCGGGAGTTATAAACCCGGGACGGTATATGACCGGAATTTCCTGCGTCATATCTATTACGGTGGATTCGATACCAATCAAACAATTTCCGCCGTCTATTATAAAAGGTATTTTACCGTTCATATCGGCATATACATGCTCTGCCGATGTAGGACTTGGTCTGGTTGAAGTATTGGCGCTCGGTCCTACTACGGGTACTTTACACAATTTAAAAAACTCACATGCAATTTCATGGGCTGGCATTCTCACTCCGACGGTATCCAATCCGCCGGTAACTTCCGAAACTATAGATTTATTTTTCGGAAGAATCATAGTTAAAGGTGCAGGCCAAAATTTATCTATTAATATAGCGGCTTTTTTGGGTATTTCTGCAGCAACAGACTTAACATCTTTTTTATCCCCTATATGCACAATCAGAGGATTATCGTTAGGTCTGCCCTTGGCAATAAAAATATTCGACACGGCTTTTGAATCATATGCGGAACCTCCCAATCCATAAACCGTTTCGGTGGGAAAACATACAATGCCTCCATTAGTTATTGTCTTTGCCGCTTTTATTAAATTTTCTTTTCTTGGTTTTAAAATTTCGGTTATCATATGTTTATTTTACCACTATTATTAAAAATTGTAAAGCATAAAAAAAATTAATAAATCTAATAAAAACAAAATTATTTTCCTTAAAATTTAATTCAAAATTAATTTTGCTTCTTTTCATTTAACATTTTATTTCAATTTATATTTTATTGAATTTTGTTTTTATATTAATTATTTTTTATCTATTTTTTCAAATGACAATTCAATCGTCTATATTTTTTATTATTCAATCCTTTTTTAAAATTAAATGATACGGTTAAATAAACCTCATATTTCTAAATTATATTAAAGTGGTGTTTTGCCTATTTAATTTATAAAATTTTTTTACTATTAAATAACATTATTATAGAACAACAATATTATAAAAATTAAAAAAACCGACTAAAAAAGTCGGTCGAAAAAATCACTTATTTTATCGAATAAAGTTTTTTTAGCTGTATCGTCAATTGTCAAAATATCTCTTTTTGCTATTAAATCTCCGTTAAAAAAAACTTTAACTTCGCCTACTTTAACGTTTTTTTCAACAGGAGCTTGCAAAACTTGAACAATATCGATTTCGCATTTAGTTAAATTTTGCTCTTCGCTGCTTAGCGGATAATACACGTGATCTATCGATAAAACTTTAACATACTGTTTTTTACCACCCGTTACAGGAATATCCGTAAAATAATTATAAGCTTTTAAAATATCCGTATAAGTATAATTATTAAAAGCATAATCCATTATATCTGCCGAAACATTCCACATATCGGGACAATTCAAAACGACCGAAACAAGCTGCATACCGTTCCTGTCGGCCGAAGTAACGAGACATCTGCCGGCAACTTTGGTGTATCCCGTTTTTACGCCGTTTGCACCTTCATATTGTGTAAGCATTTTATTTTTGTTATGAAAATATCTGGTTACACCTTCCACATTATTGTTATTTATGCCTTGCATCGTATAATTTTTAGTAGAAACGATTTTTTTAAATTCATCGTTTTTTAAAGCTTCGCAAGCAATTTTACACAAATCAAATGCAGTGGTATAATGATTTTCGTCATGCAATCCATGAGGATTAACAAAATGGGTATTCAAAGCGCCGATTTTGTTTGCTCTTTCATTCATCAAGTCCACAAATGCATCTATGGAACCGGCAACATTATAAGCTATGGCTTCGGCGGCATCGTTACCGGACATTAACATAAGTCCGTAAAGCAAACCTCTCATTGTAACCGTTTCGCCTTTTTTCAAATAGATAGAACTTCCTTCAACTCCTACCGCTTTAGAATTGACGATAAATTCACTGTCTAAATCACAATTTTCCAATGCTACAAGTGCCGTCATAATTTTGGTTGTGGATGCCATAGGTAGTTTTTTATTACTCTGGTAAGAATAAAGTTCTCTGTTTGAATTAACTTCCATAACACACGCACCGCCTGCATTGACCGAAAACTGTTTTGTTGTGTTTTCGGCAAATGAAATATCGGTCAATGAATTAACAGCAATAATTACCGTAAAAACCGATAATAAAACAAATAATAAAATTTTTCTTTTCATATTAATGCGAAATGTCCTTTATAATTTTGGGTAAAATATCAAATAATTTTCCGTATGGGGAGGTATCTTCGATATTGACTATTTTTATATCGTCGCCTTGTTTTACCAAAAAACCGATAGGATTTATGGAGATTCCTCCTCCGCTGCCACCCGCTAAAGGCGGTTCGGCTTTTTTTTGCGCTTTGGTTTCTCCGCCGCCCGCCAAAAAACCCATTGTAACTTTCGAGAGAGGAATGAGAGTCGTTCCGTCCAGTACGGTAAAAGGTGTTCCCACTACAGTATTTACATCCGCCAAAACTTTTATTTTATCCATGGCAACCGACATTATTTGTTCAATTTTATTTTCGGTAGAAGTTGTATTCATTTTATTCTCCTTTTAAATTTTTGAATAAATATTGATTATGATAATTTAAATTTTCAATAAAACTCTCGTTAATTAATTTGTAGAAATATTTATTAATTATTCAAATTGATTAAAATTACAAGTTTATTCATACTTTTTTTTAACTTTAAAAAAAGTAACTAAAATATCGAACAATGAAGTTGTGCTTTTTATTTCCGTTAAAATATCACTTTTGTTTGCTCCGAATGTACAGGAATTAAATAAATGGATTTTTGAGCCGCATGAACTTAATATGCCCGAAACGATGTTTAAAGAAGCACCCCAATAAGCCAATGCCAGCATATTGTTTATACTGCCCGATTCCGAATAAACATTACATTCCTTTAATTTTACGGCACCGATTAAACCCGTCGATTTTTTACCTTTTTCAATTAAAAGTTTGTCCACGCTGACCATTTTCTCTTTATTCGTCAATATAAAAAATTTATCGTCTTGCATTATCAATTTGCCGCTTAAAATTCTTATATTATAAATTTTCAAGTCGGCACATAAACAAACGTTTAAAACATCGGCATAAATTGCTATGTTTATTTTTATTCTTATAAATAGCAATAAGGATAAAAATATTACCGATATTGCAATCCATAATAATGCGGTATAATTTTCCATTTCTTTTTTAGTATGTAAAAAGACTGCATTTATATTCTAAAATGTTAATAAAAAAAATTAAAAAAATCGATAACTTATTTAATTAAAATTAAAAAAAGTAAAAAAGATGCAAATAAAATTATTTGCTTATAAATATTAAAAAAAGTAAAATAATGAAAATTAAAAATTTTTAAAATATTTTAAACCGTTTTATTATAAAAAGTAAAAAACAATTTTTTATTTATTTTTTATAACTTGTTTATAAATTTCGTTTTTTAAAACGCCTCTGTCTTTTGCTGTTTTTTTAATTGCGTCCATTAACGAAAAACCTGCGTTTACATATGTGTTAACGTGTTCTTCGATACTTAAAGAATTATAATCGTTATCACTCTTTGCTCCTTCCACTATTAAAACGAATTCCCCCCGTGATTCTTTAGGGTAGCCATCTTTTAGCATAAATTCGATACGTTCCTCATAAACTTTGGTCATTTCTCTTAAAGCGACTGCTTTTCTATTGCCGAGATAATTAAACAAAGTTGTTATATCCTTTTCGATAGAATGAGGAGAAATATAAAAAACAAGAGTATATTCCGCATCGGCAAGTTTTTTAAGTTCCTTTTCCGTTTTTGATTGTTTTTCCGGTAAAAAACCGAAAAATAAAAACTTATCGCAATTCATTCCGCTTAAAACAAGAGCGTTTATGGCGGCGCAAGCACCCGGCAAAACGGTATATTCTATATTGTTTTTAATAAGTTCTTTAATTAATATAAATCCCGGATCGGATATGCCGGGCATTCCGGCATCGGAAATCAGTGCAGCTGATTCATTATTTGAAAGCCTTTGAATTATTTTTTCCGTAATTTCTTTTTCGTTGAATTTATGGTAAGCTATAAGCGGTTTTTTTATATCATATTTCGAAAGCAACAAAGCAGAATGGCGGGTATCTTCGCACAAAATAAAATCCACGCTGTTTAAAGTTTCAATCGCTCTATATGTTATATCTTTCAAATTGCCTATAGGCGTTGCAATTATATAAAGCATTATACCCTCCCGTTTCTGTTATATATAATTTTGATTTCTTCCGTTTCGTTGCCGTTCACATCTGCAATAAATAAAGGATTATGCCACTTCACTCCCGGTTTACCGCCCTTTATACCCTTAATTAATATTAAATGAAAAGGTTTGTTGACTTTTGGCGCCACAAGCCGCATTTCCTTAGGTTCTATATTATTTTTTTTCATTTCAAATATTATTTCGGCTATTCTGTCCGCACGATGAACCATATAAATTCTGCCTTTAAATTTCAAAAGTTTATCTACAGATTTCATAAGTTCCTTTAAATTAAGTTTTATTTCGTGACAACTTAAAGCAATACTCGAATTTTCCGAAACTTCACCGGAATCCACTTCTTTATAAGGAGGATTGCAACATATACAGTCCACACAGTTAAAATTTTGATCCTCCGATAAATCCTGAATCGATTTGTTGATAATAGTAATTTTATTTGAAAGTCCGTTTAATTCTACCGAACGCACTGCCATATCTGCTTGTTCTTTTTGAATTTCCACCCCGTAAATTTTTTTAGGATTATATTTTGCGGCGGCAAGAATTGCAATTATTCCGCTGCCCGTACCAATATCGAGCAATACTTCTTTAGTGCCGACATACATAAAATGGGAAAGAAGAACAGCGTCCGCAGAGAAACAATATCTGTCCTTATTCTGAATTATTTTTAAATTTTTGAATTGGAGATCGTCTAATCTCTCTTTATCGTTTAATAATGACATCGTTAAATAAATTATTAAAATTTTTTATTTAGCACATATAAAAAGGGAAAAGGCAGGCGTTATTTAAGCCTGCCTTTGACATCGGTATTAAAAATTATTCTTCCGATATAGCCGATACGGGACAACCGGCAGCACAAGCACCGCAGGAAATACAAGTATCTTTATCTATTTCGTAATGTTCGGCACCTTCCGAAATTGCCGAAACGGGACATTCGCTTGCACATGCGCCACAGGAAATACATTCATCTGAAATACAATATGCCATAATAAAAAACCTCACTTATAATTTTTTGATTGATAATATTTTACCACAAATTAATAATTTTGTATAGTAATTTACAAAAAAAATTAAATTTTTTTGATGTTTTATTTAATTTAACGTAATACCGGCAAAATAATATTTTTTAAATTTTAAAATATTGCGCCATATGAATATTTTATGTTTACGCATATTCGATTTATGCCATAATTAATCCAACAGCTCTTTGATTTCGTCGGAAAGCGGCTCGTCGTCATCTTCCGCTTTTGAGTTGACTTTCTTTTTCTCCCACTTGAGCAATGCTACGGGGAAATCTTTAAGCTCTTCCGCTCCTTCCGGTTTTATTATTTTAACCGTAACCATTTTGGTAAGCATATTTACATTTAATACGTTACCTTTTCCGTCCGGCGTTTTAACTTCGGTGTTAATTTTCGGCATTTCTTTTGCGGTTTCGCTATAATGCTCGTTTTCAAAACTTAAACAACACATTAGTCTGCCGCATAAGCCGCTAATTTTGGCAGGATTTAGTGAAAGTCCCTGAACTTTTGCCATTTTGATGGAAACTCTTTCAAAATCGGAAAGATAATAGCTGCAACAACAAGCTCTGCCGCAAGGAGCTATTCCGCCCAATGTTTTTGACTGATCTCTAATTCCTATTTGACGCAGTTCTATTCTTGTTTTAAATATTGCCGCCAATTCTTTTACCAATTCTCTGAAATCAACACGATTTTCGGACGTAAAATAAAAAATTAGTTTATTGCCCGTAAATGTATATTCGATATCGGTAATTTTCATATCAAGATTGAATTTTTTTATTTTTTCTTCTATTACTTTACGGGCATCTTTTGCTTTTTTCGCATTACGCTCCACCTGTTTTTCATCTTCTTTGGTCGCAATTCTTATTGCCGGCTTTAGAGGAGATGAAACTTCGCTATCGTCTATATCGGTATAAGTCAATGCCACTTTACCGTATTCGAGACCGTTTGCCGTTTCTACGATAACGGCATCGTCCGTTTTCAATGGTATATAATTATTATCTGAATCTATAAGTTTTTCCGAGGAAAAATAATAAATTTTTCCTGCCGGCTTGAATTTTACGCCAATTATGTTCGGCATATATATTTAACCTCCAAAATATCGAAAAATAATTTTTCCGCAGCTAATACGGGGTTGCAGTTTAAAACAAGCTTACGTTTTGTAGAATTTATTTTTTCTATAATACCCATTAAAGATTGAGTGTTAAATTCCCATAAAACGGAAACCATTTCTTTTTCTGCATTTTTTAAAGATACAAAATCGCTTTTGCCCATTTCGTACATCAACATATCTTTTGTAAAAATTAGTAAAATATTTAAAAATATATTAATATCGTCTTTATAGGGCGTAATTTCGGCTATGCAAGAAACGACACATTTGCTGTTTTTTAATTTTAAATATAAATTTGTGGCAAGATTATACAGGAAATTGAATTTCTCATCGCAAACAATTTTTGAAGCTAAAGTTAAATTTCCCTCACTAATTACCGCTGCCAATTCAGCGGTTTTTATGTCTTTTACGGATTTTTTAAAACTTTCCATGTCTAAAATTTCGCTTGTTGTAAATTTTTCGACATCAATATGTTTCATTCTGGATTTTATAGTGGGAAGGAGAGAAAATTCATCTGATACACCGAACAAAAATACGGCATTTTGTACGGGTTCTTCAATTAATTTTAACAACTTATTTTGCGCCGATTCGTTCATTGTTTCCGCATTAAGTAAAATATATACTTTACAATCTCCCTCGTAAGGAAGTAATTGTATATCTTCTTTAATTTTTTCTATATCGTCCACTTTAATTTTATCGGCAGATACGGTCATTACTTCCGCATATATATTTTTTTTAATTTTATTGCAAACAGAACATATGCCGCAACCGTTTCTGCTGCAACATACGACGGCGGCACACAAATTCAGTAGATATTTAAGCGTAAGCTTATCATCCGAATAAAAAGCATAGGCGTGAGTCAATTTCCCGTTTTCCTTTTCTTTCAAAAAATCGAGAAAATATTTCTTCTTTTCTATACTTCTGATTATTTCTTCAGAATTTAATTCCATCAGTTTATAATACCTTTTTTGTCAGAATTTCTATGATTTTCGCATGAGTTTCGTATTTGGTACCCGAAACGTCCACGGAAATAAACCTTTCGGGGAAAATTTTTTCCAACTTTTTAAAACCTCTGTAAACGGACATATGAAATTCGGTATTTTCTCTCTCCAAACGGTCGGATTTATCCGCTCCGCCCTTCCTTAAAAAAGATTTTTCCGGAGAAATATCGAGGAACAAAGTTAAATCGGGTACTATATTTTGCAGCGCTTCGTCGTTTATCTTTTTTACCGTTTCAAAACCCAATTTTCTGGCATAAGCCTGATAAGCAAAAGACGAATCTATAAATCTGTCGCATATTACCAATTTCCCTTTATCCAAAGAAGGTTTTATGAGTTTATTTATATGCTGTGCCCTTGCTGCAGCATATAAATACGCTTCTGCCAACGGGCAGATATCCTCCTCGTCGAAATGCAAAATTATATTTCTGAGTTTTTCCGCAAGGATGGTTCCTCCGGGCTCACGAGTCATTATAAAATTTTCTTTTTTACTTTCGAGATAATCCTTTAAAAGTTTTAGCTGAGTGGATTTACCGGCTCCCTCGCAACCTTCTATCGTTACAAATTTACCTTTCATTTTTTAATACCTTTATTTTTCCGTTTGTAATCCCGAAAGTTTTTGCACGGGATGCAATTAAATATTTTATATGATTTGGACTTATTTTTTCGCCAGCAACAAGAACAGGTACCGAAGGGGGATAAATTCCTACATTTGCCGCCGATATCCTGTTGGCAGATTTATTTAAATCAATTTCTTCCCATTTTAAAACAATTGCTTCATTATAGGGAACACATCTTTTAATTTCGGGATATTCCAAAATATCTTTCTCAGAATCGGCTGCGTTTTTTTTAGTAAGTTTTGATAATACGGTGGAAAGCCTTATAAAATCGGAGGAAGAATTAAAAGGCGTGGCAATAAAAATAATCCTTTTTTCGTCATAAAACTCGCAAAAAACAGATTGGTTTTGCAGATATAAAGCAATTTCTTCCGTTGTATAAGCATAATTTTTTGCGTTGAAAACTATTCTCGTAAAATCGTCGTTTATCAAAAATTCTCCGTTCGATTCCTTTTTCGTTTTTTCAATTTCGGCTTTTAATAAATCGTAATCTCTTACAGCTTTTTTGCTGTCTGCATATTCTAAGGAATATTCTGCCGAAATAAGTATTAAATACGAAGGGCTTGTGGTATGCAGTTTATTCAAATTATTTTTAAAGATTTGCGATAATTCCTTGTCATAAACAACGGCAACGGCAGCCGAAGTCAATGCAGGCAAAGTTTTATGCAAAGAAGTTATCGTAATATCTCCAACGGGGAAAGGAGGTAATTCATTAGAACAGTTAAAATGCGCACCGTGTGCAGCATCTACTATCAATTTTACATTCTGCATTTTTAAATATTCATAAATTTTTTCTACCTCAGCAATTCTTCCGTAATAGTCGGGAGAAGTCAAAATTACCGCAGATGTATCTTTATTCAAATTTTCTTTTATGTCTTTTAGAGTAACGGGTTTAAAAAGCCCGTCCACATTTTCGGTATTAATAAAATCGGGTTTCAGAGAAAAAAGTTCCACTCCGTTATAAACGCTTATATGACTGTTCCTCTGCATTAAAATTTTTTTATTTTTAAAAACAGAAAGAGCTGCAAGTATAGGCACCGTTGAACCGCAAGAGGAAAAAAAACATTCTCCTTTGTAAAAATTTTCTCCTTTTTTTTGTGCTTTGAATATAATCCCTTCGGGAGACATAAGATTATCCGAAAAATCCAATTCGGTAATATCCAACATTCCGTTTAACAATTTTTCGGGATATTTTCCTTTATGCCCCGGCATAAAGAACCTTGCCGGTTGCGATGATGAAAAATCGGCCAAGGCTTTATAAATATTTTTACTCATAATAATCGGTAATCCAGCGCATTACGGCAAAATTTTCAGCATTGTTGTCAATAAAGTTTGCAATCTCGTCGTTATAACCCGCATAAGAAAATAATACCATTGCAAAATCCATCGTTTCGCATTTACCTGCAGTGCCTATCACTTTACCTAGCGAACCGCAATTTTTCAGGTCAAGTCCGCAAGTCAAGTTTTTAATAACTTCCCCGTTTTCGTCGGAAATTGTGTATTCCGCATTGTAGGCAGAAACATATCTGCCCGAACCTTCACCGTTTACAACGTATTCGAGAGGCTGCCCTTCTTCGAAGCATTGGCTAAGGTCTGCAAACATATCGGGAAAATTTTGAATATACATATTTAAGTAAACTTCGTCTTCAAAATACGGCATAATAAGAATATCGCCGTTGCGTCCAGAAAGAAGATTGACCATTTTTTGTGCAGAATCTACTGCCGAAGAAGAATTCCAAACGACATTTAATTGTTTTATTCTGCTTTCTGAATTATATTCCTGTTCAAAACGATATTCCAAATAGTCCTGCAATTTATCGATTTCCTCCTGAGAGGCTTCGGGCGAAAAAATATAAACGTTTATAATCTCGCTTTCGGGAATACCCGGAGTCGTTAGGGCAAATAAAATAATCCACCCCACTACGGCGATTAAAATTACAATTATATATTTATACCAATCGTACGATAAATGATTGTTGATACGCTCTTTAGTATATTTGTTATCCATATAATGATTATAACATAAATTCAAAATAATTACAACTTAATGAATTATCCATTTAAAACGCTTTTTAATTTTATATAATCAATTTACTTTTTAATTTAATATTTTCTCACTAAATTAAGTAAAAAAATCATTTAAATACGTTTAGTTACTACACCAAATTTACGATAAAATTAAATTATTAAGAATTAAGAATTTTAAAATTTAAAACAATATATTTAATTAATTTAATAATAATAAAATTTCTTTACATATTTTTATTATTAATTGACAAACTATTATTACTTTACTAAAAGGGGGTAATTTAATGAAAAACAAGATAAACAAAGGTATTGATTGTGATGTTTGTGCATGCAAACATAACGTTAGAGGCTGCAATTGTGATTTAAAAAACGTAAGAATCACAAGCGGAAATACCGATAGTATGCATTTTTGCGGAAGCTTCGAAAACGATGCACAAAAAAACAATTAATCGTTGATATCTTAAAACCGAAAGTAAAGATAAAAATCACATGAAATTTATATTTTATGTGATTTTTTTATTTTATTATTTTTATATTTAATTATTAAAAATTTTAATTGATTTTTCTTTTTATAAAATTTATAAAAGCATATAAATTATTTAATTATAAAATGATTTATTTTATATTAATTGTAACTTTTATTAACTTTAAACAACGATTTCCATTTATTTAATAATATTATTATAAAATTCATTAATATTAAAAAAAATTACCGACGAATCATAATCACATTTGCTTAAAAATTAAGTTTATGCTATAATATTTTTAATTCAAAGGAAAGAAACAGATGATAAAAATCGGAAATGATTGGGATGATATATTAAAGCCCCTATTTGAAAGTGAAAATTATAAGAATATAAGAGAATTTTTAAAAAAAGAATATGCATCGCATATAATTTACCCCAATATGTACGACATATTCAACGCCTTTAAATATACCCCTTATAAGGATGTAAAAATCGTAATTCTGGGGCAAGACCCTTACCACAATCCAAGACAGGCTCACGGCCTTGCTTTTTCGGTGCAGGACAATGTTCCCATTCCGAAGTCGCTCATCAATATATATAAAGAATTAAAAGACGATTTAGGGATAAATCCGCCCAAAACGGGTAATTTAATTCCATGGGCAAAACAAGGTGTTTTACTTTTAAATACTTCCCTTACCGTAAGAGCACACGAAGCTAATTCTCACAGCCACATAGGATGGGAAGTTTTTACCGACGGAGTAATTACCCTTCTAAATGCCAGAAGTACTCCTATTGTTTTTATGTTATGGGGAAATAACGCTAAATCCAAAAAAGCTCTTATAGACGGTCAAAAGCACCTTGTTTTGACTGCGGCACACCCCAGTCCCCTTTCCGCTTCCAACGGATTTTTCGGATGCAGGCACTTTTCAATTGCCAATGCTTTTTTGGCAGCACATAACATGAAACCGGTAAATTTCGATTTAAATAATTAAATAAGTACCCTGAAAAACATTAAGGTACTTATTTTTTTATATATTATTATTTCATTTAGTATTAAATGATCTGTCATATTAAATTTTTAATTTTTAAATATCCTTCAAGGTTGTCGCTTTCGCTGACCGTAATTTTTTCAACCGACAATTTTTCAAGCAGATAATAAAAATAATATGCTGCCGTTACAATTATATCCGCCCTTTCTTTTGGAAGTCCGTCTATTTTTTCCCTTTCGATTATCGACAAAGTGACCATTTTATCGGCAATTTCTTTAATTTTATCTCTTGTTAATATATACCCGTCGACAATAGCCGGATCGTATATTCTTAATCGGGCGGAAACGGCGGCTAAAGTAGTTGCCGTTCCCCCTACGGCATATATTTTCTCTGGAATGGTAATATTTTTTAAATTTATTTCTTTTACATAATTCTCTATTTTTAATATATTGTCATTACAAAAAGAAAACAGTCTTACAGCCCCCAAAGGTATGGAAAGGGAGTTTAATATTTTTTTGTTTTTTCCCGTAACTATTTCGGTACTTGCTCCTCCAATATCTATTACTCCCGCAAATTCGTCGGTTTTAACGGCACCTAAAAAAGCAAGACTTGCTTCGATATCTCCCCCGACGACATCAACGCATATGCCTTCGTTTTTTAATGCGGCAACTAAATCTTTGCCGTTTGAGGCGGACCTTACGGCCTCGGTCGCAAATACCAAAACTTCATTACAAAATTGCTTTCCTTCAGCGTAAAAGTCTTTTACCGCATTTACGGTATCCGTAAAACTTTGCCGACAAATTGCTTTACCGGGAACCAAATTTTTACCTAACCTTGTCGTTAACAATTTTTTTTCTGAAATGCCGTCTTTATATTTCAATAATCTTACGGAATTGGAGCCGATATCTATAACAGCGTATTTTTTCAATTTTCTTTCTCCCGTATAAATAAATTTTAATTTATATTTTAATAAATTTTTCCGATTTTCAATAAATAAACTTTTATTTAAAATTAAATATTAGAATTAAAAAAAGCGGATTTTGTTCCGCTTTAATTTTTTGGTACGAAATTAACTTCCCCTTCTTTTGTCATTCCGAGAACTTCCCTTGCATATTGTTCTATATATTCGGTGGAATTTTTATATTCCAAATAATCGTTGAGCTCGTTCTGTTGAGATTGTAAGGTAACAAGTTCCGAACGTAAAGCGTCGGTCTTATTTTTCAATTCGTTTTTATATATGAGTTGACTAACCAATAAAACAATGCAAGCACATAAAATCAAACACGCCAAAACGGCGGAAAACTTAATTAGAAGCACCATTTTTTTCTCGGTCATTTTTGTTACCACCTTTTACTTTAGTAATTAAATTATACAATATTTTACGAAATTTTGCAAGTACATTATACAAAATTCCTGATATTATTATATTAAAAGACATAAAAACAATGATTTGATACCATCTTATGACACCGTCGAAGGATAAAAAAACGCCGAAATAAAATAATGCTATGGAAAAGGCCCCCGCCGCCGCATCGATTATAAAACGAACTACAAAATTTTTAATACACGACGCAACAGAAAGAATGAAACTTAATATTACCGCATCTATTAAACAAACGATTAAAAATAACATTAATTAAAAATTTTTTTCAGCAGACTTTTCTTTTCGCCCGAATATTTTAAAGAAAATATTTCCCCCTCTACAGTCAGAGATCCATCTGCCACATCAAGTTTATTTACCTTTAAATCCTTACCGTTCAACTGCAAGTCACCTTGCACGGTATTTAACAATACACCCGATTCATTGAATGTTATTACCTTTTGCACGCCGGTAATTTTAGTCTTGTTTCTGTTTTCTATTATAAGCGAATGTGTCTTACTTTCCATAAAATCCTCCGATTTGTAATAATATTTTATGTAAGTTACAGCATAAATAGAACATTTGCTTTAATATAAACCGAAACAGATTTCATTTTTTATAAGTTTAATTTATTTAAAATATTGAAAATAAAATTAAAAATTTAGATTAAAATATTTAAAAAAATAAATAAAAAAGCTCCCTGGTATTTAAGGGAGCTATATAATTTTAAATTTTATTCTTCCGTCTCAAGATCTTCTTCCGTCTGTTCGCCCATTATTTTATAATCTTCCAAATTATTGATGTTTATTCTGTAAAGATATTGAGCAGTTTCTTCCGATTCGTAATAGAATATATAACCGTCATAATAATCGGGATTAAAGAAACCTTGATACATCATTTTTGTTGGGATAACATCTTCCACTTCTTTGGTTTCAACATTTATTCTCTTAAGAATTTTTGTCTGTTCTTCTTCCGTGTCTTCGTTATCCGAATCTAATATATCCACAAAATAAAGTTCTCTTACGGTTTTATCGTCCACCGTTCTGTCGATGCTAAAATACATATTTACGTTACCGTCATATATTTTTGTCGCAACGACTTCTCTGTCAACATATTGATTGTCGCTATTGACATAAGTGATATAATACAATACGTTGTCTAAAACAGCAAACATTCCCTCTTCGGGGCTAATAAATTCTACCGCATCGTACATTTGAGCAGTCATCATATATTCCTGATTTTCCATTTTTGCCCAAATGCCCTCTCTATTATATGTGGAGTCTATTTTGGAAAAATACAATACTTCGTTTTTAAACTCTATAAGAGAATAGGTGGTTCTGCCGTCCTTTAAAATTTTATTGTTATCGGTTCCGTCGGGCAAAATTTTACAAATTACATTACCCGATTCCGGCTTTTCATTTTCCAATAATTCTCTTTGATAGAAAATATAATCGGAAAACTGAATTTCTGTATTTTGAGGATCGTATACTTCCTTATCGCCTAAAACAACTTTATCGGCTTTGGAAACCAAATTTTTGGGTTCCGCATTTTTTACTCCGACTTCCACAGAATAAACATTAAGTTTGTTATCCGAATCGGTAATAACGTAAACGAGATAAATTTTATCATTAATTTTATAATAATTGTAAGGACCGGTAAAGAAATCGTCTTCAACCGTATAAATTAATTCGGTTTGACTTCCATCAATCTTAGTACGCATAAAATCTATCCAAAGATAGTTAACATAGCCATATTTGTCTTTTTCACTATGGGGAGTAGAATAATATATCCACTCGTCTATTATTTTAAATCCGCCGTCGAGATTAGCAGCCATAGTAATTAATTTTGGTACTACAATTTTAAAATCGGAAAAATCGGAGGCCTTAACTCTGCATAAAGCACCTTTTTTTACCTCTCCCCAAATATTATTGGTTCCGTCACTGTCATAAGTATCCTGATATCCGTTTACGAAGTATATATAATCCCCTTGTGCAACCACGCTTTTTCCGTTGGAATAAACTATGGCTGTAGGATCTCCTCCTTCAAGTTTTTCAATCGGTTTGTAAGTGTTTTTACATGCAGTAAGACAACACGTAGCAAACAAGATCACAAACAGAATTAAAGCAAGTCTTTTTTTCATAACCGCACTCCTTCAAGTTTTGAAACGGTCGGAGCGAACATAAAAATGTAATAAACGCCCCGATATCCGCATATAAAGTCAGTATCTAAAATATTATATAATATATTGTAAAAATAATCAAGAAAATAAAGCTACATTTACCATAAAAATTAATAAAGGAGAATAATATGGAAAATTTCGGCATATTTAATCTGCTTTCTCAACTTTTAAACCAAACCTTTGATAACACCCGTTCGGATAATACAACAAACGACAATTCAAATACGCAATCGATTAAAAATGTTTCCACTGTCAACAGTAATGCTTCGCCGGAAAACGCCCCCGCCAATTCACAGTCCGATATAGAACGCAGAAAACAAAAGTATATTAAAATAGCAAATCAACATGATGAGCTTGTCCGCCGAATAAAAAACAGCAAATAACGCAATTAACTACACCATATTAACAAATAAAAGATATTGCGCATTTGATTTTTTATTTATTTAAATTAAAAATCACAATCATTTATATTTAATATTTATTCGCACCAGGTTTAAATTTTCATATAAAAATAACTATTAAAATTATATTTTATATAATAATTTCGAATATTGTGCATAAACACATAAAAAATTATATTTAATCTATAATCTTAATTAATTATTTGAATTAGATAATTTTGCATTTCTGTCTGCTAAAGCAAGAGCATCTATCATTTCGTCCAAATCGCCGTTCATAAAATTATTTAAAGAATAAAGGGTGAATCCTATTCTATGGTCGGTTACCCTGCCTTGTGGAAAATTATAAGTTCTTATTCTTTCAGACCTGTCCCCCGTGCCTATTTGCATACGTCTATTGGCGGCATACTCCTTGTCTGCCTGTGTTTGATAATAATCATACAGCCTACTTTTTAATACATTCATTGCTTTTTCTCTGTTTTTTATCTGACTTCTTTCGTCTTGAGAAGTTACTACCATACCCGTAGGCAAATGAGTTATTCTTATGGCAGATTCGGTTTTGTTTACATGTTGACCGCCTGCTCCGCTTGAACGATAAGTATCAATCTTCAAATCTTTTTCGTTAATTTCTATTTCTACATCCTGCACTTCGGGAAGTACCGCAACCGTTACCGTTGAAGTATGCACCCTGCCCTGACTTTCGGTTTCCGGCACACGTTGTACTCTATGAACACCGCTTTCATATTTTAAACGGCTATATGCACCTTTTCCGTTTATCATAAAAGTTACTTCTTTTACTCCGCCAAGTTCGGTAAGATTTTCATCTATGTTTTCATATTTCCAATGCTTTGCGTCGGCATACATCTGATACATTCTTCTCAATTCATATCCGAACAAACCTGCCTCGTCACCTCCGGCTCCCGCTCTGATTTCCATTACAACGTTTTTATCGTCGTTCGGGTCTTTGGGAAGAAGAAGTATTTTTAAATCTTCCTCCAGTTTTTCCATATTTTCCTTGCAATTTTGAATTTCCTCTTCCAACATCAATTTCATTTCATGGTCGGTTTCACTTTGCAAAAGTTCTTTTGCTTCTTCAAAATTGCTTTGTGTCTTTAAATATTTATTATATGTTTCGATGATAGGCTCTAAATCGGCATGTTCTTTGGTAAGTTTTTGCCATTCTTTTAAACCGACCTTATTAGGGTCGACTATAAGTTCGTTAAGCTCCGAAAAACGTTTTTTCAATCCGTCTAATTTTTCAAACATTTAATTTTTGACTCCTTTTACAAATCTTTCTCTTCCGTCTAAATCCTTAATGACGGTTACCTCATTGAAATTCTGTTCCTTAAGCATTTCCGATATCTTTTCCGTCTGATTATATCCGCATTCAAAAATAATAAAACCGCCGTCGTTCAAATAATTTTTACATTCCGGGATAATTAAACGATAATAGTCAAGTCCGTCTTCTCCTGCCTTCAATGCAATTTGCGGTTCTTTTTTAACTTCCGGCGAAAGATTTTCATATTCATTATTGGGTATATAAGGGGGATTAGACACGATTATATCGAATTTTTCGTTAATTTTTTCAAATAAATTACTTTCTACCGTTTTAAAATTATCGACATCGTTTATAATTGCATTT
>CASEPJ010000148.1 GCA_949289715.1 uncultured Clostridia bacterium | reverse complement strand
TTAAAAAATTATTAGCAAAATAATAAATTCAGAATATAAAAAAAGGAATGATATCATTCCTTTTTTGTTTCCTGTTTTATTGTATAAGCTTCGGCATCTTCTTTGTTCATAACCAATATATCAGAAAAAGATGGTTTTATCTTTTTAATTAGTTTTTCCATACAGAAAATTGTTGCCGCAAGTACGCATGCTACAATAGGAATAACTATTAAGAAATACCACGGATTGGGTATAGCTGCCAAGAACGGGAAAGCGTCCGCACTTAACATTAACATGTAATTTACGTTTAAAACGTGCGACATTATCAACGCTATTACAGCCATAATCAACAAAGTAATAGAGGGTTTGTAAATTTTTTTTATATTCGGCGTATATTCTGAAGATAAAGGCATTAAGAAACCTATCAATATCATTAGTCCGTGAGATATCATACTTTGAACGGCAAGCAAGTGCATTCCGCCATAATCGTAAAACACATATACGGGGTAAATCATAACTCCTACTCCGCCGATAATAGCAAGCGGGCTAATATATTCGTATAGCTTTTCCTTTTTCAAAAGTACTATTATGGGCATTGCTATGCATATCTGATTACACCAATCGAATCTCACGTTTTTTAGAAAACTTATAAAATCGTAATCGTGGTACATCAAAGTTAACCATAAAATACGGAAAACTTCCAAACCTATCATAAATGCAGCTAAAACAAACAAAAGTTTTTTATTCCATATTTTACTTTTATATTGAAAAACATAATATAAAATTCCGTAGCCGATAAGCAAAACCAAAGCGAGAAGCGCAAAATGCTCCCATGTGAAAATTATAATTTTAGGTTCATTTATCGGCGTCCAACAATAATCATAAAACCATTCGGGCATTATCTAACTCCTATATATGTTCTGGGAACAGTTCCGTCCAAAATATTTTTTATGCTATATTTTGAATTTGCGATTATAACCGTAGTACCTTGCATTAAAGGTTCTTTTATATACTCTAATTTGGCTTTTGCACCGTTTGCGCCCTCTCTGCTTGCTCCGCTGCACAATTTCTGACAAGCACTGACATTCTCGATAAGCTCGTATAAATCGGCACCCGAAATTTCCGAAATTAAAGAATTCTCATCCTTTATATCGTGATAAATTCCGTCCATACACGACAATATAAGCAAAGTTTTCGCTTTTACAAGTAAAGCTATTTGACTTGCCGTTTCATCGTTATCCACACATTCTACAACTTTGCACGATTTACTTTTCAGTTCTTGAATTTCCAATTTCCTGTTTTCCTCGTAAGAAACGGCATCGTTATAATTAATTATAGGTATGGCATTTTGATCTTTACAACGCAGCAGCATATTTTTTAAATGTTCCCTGTTGCTGGCATCGTTAAAATGTTTATGCTCAACAAGTATCTGCCTTACCGAATATTTAGGGTCAATAAATTCACGGTATGTATTCATTAATACGCTTTGCCCCTGAGCCGCATAGTCGGTTTTAACGTCCTCTCTGTTGCCTTTTAGCTCGTAGCCGTTCCTTTTTATAAAATCAAGTCTGCCTATTTCGGTAGCACCGGATGTAACCCAAATATAGCCGGGTCTTAATTCTTTTGAAATTCTTGCGAAAATATTATAATTTAAATCGTTATATTCTCTGTTAATTAAAGCGATGGAACCTATTTTTCCTACCAATTCTGTATCGAAAGTCATAACTTTCTCCTAATAAAAACTTTCTTTTTTCACGGGATATATTAACAGACTTTTATAAAAAAGTCAAGAATATATCGTCCTTTAGTCTTTTCATATATAACCGGCAAAAATTTAATTTAACACTTTTCAGTCCTTTAATAATTTAAACATTTTTAATTTTCAATATTATAAGCAAAAAATTTTATTTGTATTAAAAAAATATAACTTTACAAAAATTTTAAAATTACCAATTTAACTAATCAAAAATAAATATCAAATAATATTAAAATTAGCAATTTTAATCGGTTAAGCATAATTTTTTCTTTTTCTTTAACTATAAATTGATAAAACATTTATTTTTTTAATCTTTAACGAATTTATAAACTTTACATAAAATTAAATTTTTTTATTATGTTTTTATTTAATTAAAAATTCATTAAAAACAAATATTTTTAAATTTAACGATTTGAATGAAAATTTAATACTAACATTTAACAATAATTAAATTGTAATCTCTTAACATTAATTAAAATATAATTAATATTCGAAATTTTTTTACATTATTACTAATTTTACTATAAAATTCTCTTGCTAATTTTTCTAATAACGGTATTTATACAATTAACGGTATTTATACAATATAAAAAAACGCAAATAGATTATCTATTTGCGCTTCTTGTAAAAAGGGGAAAATGCCATATTTTTTGTTGTTGTTTTGTAACCTACACATTATAAAACTAAATAATACAGACTTCTAATTTAAAAACAGAACACTATAATAAATAAACGATTTTTGAGATAAATTCAAATTTAACAAAAAACGTGATATGTTTCATCGCATTTTTTAATTTATTTAAAAAGCAATTTAATTTAATATTCTCCCATATCACGTTGTTTGGTTAAAATTGCAATCCAATCATGGGATTTCCCATTAAATTTTTCTGGATTTAACGGATAGTGAATATTATATAAATATCCGTCTGTTCCATATCGCCCATTTTCGCTTTCATCCAAGTGATTTTCATCAATGCAAATATTAACTACTTTTAAATACATTAAAACATGTGTACTACCTTCCTCGATCTCTTTTTCCCAAAGATAACGACATTCTAAATTGAGAAAACATTCCTTAATCAAAGGGGAATCAACTTTTGATGCGTGCTTTGCAGTAAGTACGGACATAGTTATTTCATCATTTTCAAAGTCATTGTTGCTAATAGTGGCAATGCACTTATCGTAACACTTGTCATTTAAAAAATTAATAACGGTTTGCTTTTTTTCTTTAATGCTTTGATAAAAATGCCCTGATTTATTGACGCTTGATAAAATTGCGTAGAACCCATTAGGGCCACCATTAAAACAAGCCCATGATTGTAAACAAGCATTTAATTTTCCATTAGATTTTTATGTTGTAATTACAAATAAATGTGAAGGAATCGCCGTAACAAAATCCATCCATGAAAATCCATAAGTTTCCATTTTCTGCATCGAGGCAGGGACATCTGAATATTCTTTTTTCATTGTTATGTTTCCCCATACAAATATTTATCAATTTATAAAATAAAAAAGCACAACATTGGGTTTAACACCACAATGCTGTGCTTTTTTGGTGCCGGAGATCGGACTTGAACCGATACGGTCTTTTGGACCGAGGGATTTTAAGTCCCTTGCGTCTGCCTATTCCGCCACTTCGGCATTGGAGTCACCATCCAGATTTGAACTGGAGAATAAAGGTTTTGCAGACCTCTGCCTTACCACTTGGCTATGGTGCCGCAAATCTGATTTTTATAAAAAATTCTCATATGTGTTATTTTTAACAATGCGCCCCATAAAAGCGGCGCATTGAACTGGAGCGGAAGACGAGATTCGAACTCGCGACATTTGCCTTGGCAAGGCAACGCTCTACCACTGAGCCACTCCCGCA
>CASEPJ010000147.1 GCA_949289715.1 uncultured Clostridia bacterium | reverse complement strand
TATAAAAGAAAATTTTTATTTATAAAAAAATATAACATTTAAATAAAAAAATACAATATTTTTTAAAAATTAAAAGAAAATTAAAAAAATTTTAAAATTTACCAACAAATATATAAAAAAATATTGTATAATTAATAGAAATAAACAATTTAGGGAAAGAAATGAAATACAATGTAAATAAAATTTTCAAAAGGTTAAAAGAGGGAGATCCTCAGGCTTTTGATATTTTATATGAAACAGCTTCAAAAAGCGTATATTATATGGCGTTGTCGGTTGTAAAAGATTCTTTTGCAGCAGAAGAAGTCATGCAAGATACTTTTATAAAAGCATTGAACAATTTAAATTTATTCGATGAAAATAAAAATGCAATGAATTGGTTGCTTACAATAGCGAAAAATCTTGCCATTAACAGATATAATAAGATGAAAAAAGAAATATCGGTAGAGCCTAAAACATTGTATGATTGCAAAATACATATCGATGAGGACAACAGCTTAATTGATTTCGCTATGAATAATTTAAGCGAAACGGAATTTTCCGTTTTAATGTTATGTGAATTAAAAGGTTATAAACGGCGAGAAGTGGCAAAAATGCTGGATATGCCTTTGCCTACTGTAACATGGCATTACAAAAAAGCGATAAATAATTTGAAAATTCTTTTAGAAAAGGAGGTTTAGGATATGAAAGACTTTAGAAAATTGCTTAAAAATCAAGTGAACGATAAAAAATTCGATGACCGAATAAAAGAAAATATCATAAAAAACTGTCCTATTCAAAATCAGAATTTAATATTAAAAAATAATTTGGAAGAAAAAAACGACAATGCGAAATCCAATAAGAATTTTAAATTCAAATGGGGCTATGCCGTTTTTGCGGTTTGTATGAGTTTGATAATAGTATTTTCTATAATATTATTAAATAATATAGGTAAAAACAATGCATCATTAGGCAATTCTCCCGTGCTTTTAACGATAAATATAAATCCTTCGGTAGAATTCACCCTCGACGACGAAGGTACGGTAGTTGCTCAAAGAGGCCTTAATAAGGACGGAGAAATTTTGCTTTTAGGATACAGCTTTGTCAATTTGAATTCGGCCGAAGCTACCAAACAGGTTATAACGGCAGCAGACAGATTGGGACTATTACAGGATAATCCCATAAATATTATGATAATAGATGAAAACGGAGATATTGTAAAGAACATAGAAAACAATTTTTTGCAGCTAATTAACGAAAATGTTTTGTCAAGTCTTGGTATAACAAATAAATTTTATGTAAATGCTTTTGATAGTAATATATCCAAACAGGCGCAAAAATATGGTATTTCAGACTCGATGATGCAGATAATTAATTCGGCTTGCGATAAAACGGGCATATCCGTTTCAGAAGCTTTAAATATGCCTTTAACGGAATTGGTCGAATTAGCTAATGACTATAACGAAAAGGAAATGCATGCATTTATAGAAGAATTAGACAAACATTTTGAAGATATGGAAGAAAGCATGGAAGACGAATTGGAAGTTTTCGAAGAGGAATTGGAGAAATTGGAAGAATTATTGGAGCAAATGGAAGAAGATAAAAATTACAGTGTCGCATATTATAAGGACGCAATATTGGCCATTACTCAAAATAATTCTTTATTCGACGGACTGTTTAAAGACGAATCGGAATTGGAATGGCATTTGCAGTTGGAAAATTTATTCAGTTTCTTTAAAAAAGCGGAAGAATTTATTGAACAAAAAGAGGACATTTTAGATGAAATCGAAGACCGCTTCGAAGATGAATTGGAAAAATACAAAGAAGAATTGATAGATTCTTTAAAACAAAATCAGAGAAATCGTAATAATTGATAGATGCAAAAATATTTATTAAAAAGCAGGTTTTAAAAAAATCTGCTTTTTTATTTGTTTAATTAAAAAATTGTCGCCAAATTTAAAAAATGCAAAACTATCAAATAATTGTGAAGTTTTAATAAATTACAACAAAAAACGTTTAATTTTTTTAACTTTACCAAAGTTAAAAATAAGTTACATATATTAATTAAAAATAAATTTGATAATAGATTAATTTTTTAGAGAAACAAGCGTTCGTTTAATCCATTTAAATAATTAT
>CASEPJ010000146.1 GCA_949289715.1 uncultured Clostridia bacterium | reverse complement strand
TTTTTTATTATAAGCTGATTTTCATACGAAGTATGAAGTAGTACACAGCCACCACATTTATAATAGACATCACATTGAGGAATTACTCTGTAAGGGGATGGTTTTAATATTTCAATTATTTTTCCGTATGCATAATTTTTTAAAACTTTTAAAATTTTGACTCTTATTGTTTCTTCTGCTAGCGCATAGGGAACAAACACTACCATTCCCTCTATTTCCGCTATTCCTTCCGCATTACACCCGTAACGCAGAATTTTTGTTTCATACTCCGCATTCTTAATTAACATTCGCACTCCGAAATTATAAATATATTTTTTTTCAGTTATTAAATTTTCTTATTATAAAATGCCGCAAACATTAATACAATTTATTTGTTTTTAGCGATTTCTCTGTTTTTCTCTTTTATCGCATCCAAAACATCCTTGATTGTAATGCTTTTCACTTCCAAATAATGATTTGCCTTAAACATATTGTCCAGCCAATGGCAATCGGAATTATATAGTTTTAAATATCCGTCCACCGACGGGTGCTGTTTTAAATATTCTTCTGTTGCGTCTCTGGAAATTTCTACACCGTCTATGTCCATATTATCGATTTCTCTAACGGTAAGAATACCGGTTATCCATCTGTCCGCATGGGAGGGAATAGCCAATCCGTTATATTTTTTTATCAATATAATTACTTCGTCTATATTAAAATTGGTTTCGGAAGCTGTAGCATATGGATATATTCCTATAGCGTTGTCATTTTCGTCGAACAGCCAGGCTGCCGTTTCTCCTTCAGTAGGACCTAAAAAAAGTTTCCTGTTTTCATCTAAATACCTACATAAAGCCATTGCATCTTCTATTTTATAAAAAAGTGCCAGAATATGAACATTCTCCGATGTGGTGATTTCCATACCGGGAATTACCGTTATATTCTCTCTTTTGCCGGCTTTCATTACGGCTTCGGCATTTCTTGCGTTATTATGGTCGCAAATAGCAATTACGTTTAATCCGTTTTCTTTTGCTCTTTTAACTATAGCAGAGGGAGTATTGCACATTTTTCCGCAATTGCTTAACGCCGTATGAATATGTAAGTCATAATACGCTTTCATAAATTTTTCTCCGATAAAATTATATATTTTAATTTAAATGAATTATTCAATACTTAATAATCTCTTTTTATAAATATTAATCAACATACAATAAATCGAATTAAAGATTTTTTATAACCAAATAAGCATAAATTATATTAGTCGAATAATATGGTCGATAATTCGGTTCCGACTGCAAATAATGCAAATATTTTCGATATAATATTATTGAATTGTCAGTAATTAAAATTATATCATATAATTATTTAACAATCAACTTTTAAATTGAGAAATATGTTTACGCATAAAAATAAAATATATCATCTTTATGTTTGAATTTTGTAAAATTTATATAAAAAAATTTTTACATTTTTGCAAAATACTGTTGCATAAGAATTGAATATTTAGTATAATAAAACAATCGAGGGGATTATGAGCGATAAAAAATTCAGAAACGAAAATAAATATTTAATATCGTATATGGATTATCTTACCATCCATCCTATTGTGGCCAACTTTTTAAGACGAGACCCTTACTGCACACAGGAAGGAGGTATTTATGAAATTAGAAGTTTATATTTTGATTCACCCGACAATGTTACGGTAAAAGATAAAGACCTAGGTGTAGACAGGCGTGCCAAAATACGTATAAGGATGTATCGTGGCGATCCTAATACTATGTTCATGGAAAAAAAGATAAAAGACAATAATTACATTTCCAAACTCAGAACAAATATTTCGATAGACGAATATAAACGCATAATTTCGGGAGACTATTCATTCAGAGGTTATAACGCTGAATTGGACGCCCTTTTGATTTACTGCAAGAACAGCAATTTAAAACCTGCCGTAATAGTAGAATACGATAAAGAAGTATTTATACACGATGCTTCTAACCTTAGAATCACTTTCGATACAAATGCACATTCCTGGCTTAACACTATCGATTTGTTGGCAAAAAACCCCATTAAAATGCCGATCTTCGAAAATAATTCTCTTATCTTGGAAATCAAATATAACTATTATCTGCCTTCCTTTGTAAGAAGTTTGGTTACGCCTTTGGAAACAAAAAGAATATCTTTTTCAAAATTCGAGCACTGCTTGGATACTATCAGGCCGCTCGATTTTATTTAGGAGGGAAAATTATGCAGGAATTTTTTCAACAATTTACCGTAATAGGGGTTGAAGGCCCTAAACTGATAGCAGCTTTTCTTGTTGCTACAGTACTCGCTATTGCAATCTTTTTTGTTTATAAATTCACTTTCGACGGTGTAATGTATTCAAAAAATTTCAATATTTCATTACCCGTTATGTGTATTCTAACCGCTATGCTGATTCTTACAATTTCATCCAGTCTTGTACTTTCTTTCGGCACGTTGGGCGCTTTAAGCATTATAAGATTTCGTACATCCTTAAAAGACCCTATGGACATAATATTTTTGTTTTGGGCAGCAAGCACCGGTATTGTTTGCGGAGCCGGTCTTTATGTGGTTGCTTTGATAGCTTTCGTAATAGTAACTGTTAGCATTATAATATTTAAAAAACTTATTAAACAGAAAGAACCCTTCATGTTGGTTTTGCGCCTTGAAAACGCAGAAAACGAAAATTTGATTTACGATACGATAAAAGCATATGCCAATAAATATAATATTAAATCCAAAGCTACATCAAAAGGCGTTACTGAATTGAATATAGAAATAAAAGCCAATTCAAAGACCGTGGATCTCGTAAACGAAGTAGCAAAAATAGAAGGCGTTACAACGGCAACTATGGTTACTTTCAACGGAGAATATGCAGGTTAATTTAATAAAATATATTTAATTAATTTACTAAAAATATATGCTCTGCCCGCCAATAATCTTTGGCGGGCAGTTTTATAAACCGGAATTTCTTTTGTGTTATAAATATAAATAATCATTTTTTTGTTATTTAAGTAACTTTATGGCTATTCGATTAAAAAAATTTTGATTTAAAAATTAAAAATCGCAATTATACATCGCAATTATACTTAAATTTGTTTTAAAAGTTTGTAGTTTAGGATTTTAACTTTGATGTTTCTTAAGATTGTTCGATAAAATAAATTTTAAGATAAAAATAAATAAAAATGCCCTTAAATAAGGGCATTTTTTTAAATTTAATACGCTCTGGCAAAATAAATAACTTTTTTTGCCTTTTTATTGCAGCATACGCATCTTTCTCCTACCTCGGTTTGATCAAAAGGCATAACTCTTGAAGTTGCCTGAGCAAATTCTTTTATCTTTTCTTCACAGGCACGGTCTCCGCACCACATTGCTTTTGCAAAATGTTTATTATTAACCGCAGCCAGCAATTCCTCCATATTATTAACTACGGTAATATGGGAATATAAAAATTCTTTGGCTTGATTAAACATATTTTCCTGAATTTCTTTTAATAATTTTTTAACGGTAACGACAACATCTTCTAATTTTACTGTCAATTTTTCCGAAGTATCTCTTCTTGCAATCTGACAAACTCCGGCTTCTATGTCTTTGGGACCGATTTCCAATCTCAAAGGAGCGCCTTTCATCTCCCATTCGTTAAATTTCCAGCCAGGGCTATTGTCCCTGTTGTCTAATTCGGTTCTTATACCCGCATTTTTTAATTCTTCGTATATACCCTGTGCTTTATCCAATACACCCTCTTTAAATGTTGCAATCGGAATTATCACGGTCTGCACGGGAGCGACCATAGGCGGTAACTTTAATCCTCTTTGATCTCCGTGCACCATTATAAGCGCACCGATGAGTCGAGTGGTTGTCCCCCACGAGGTTTGATAAGGATATTTATGAGTATTGTCTTTATCTAAAAATTTAATATCGAATGCCTTTGCGAAGTTCTGACCCAAATTATGACTTGTTCCTGCCTGCAGGCTTTTACCGTCGTGCATCATTGCTTCCATTGAATAGGTAGCATCGGCTCCGGCAAATTTTTCCTTATCCGTTTTTCTGCCTGTCAATACGGGAATTGCCAAAACAGTATGCATAAATTCCTCGTAAACACCGAGCATTTTCAGTGTTTCTTCCTCTGCTTCCTCGGCTGTTCTGTGCACGGTATGCCCTTCTTGCCATAAAAATTCGCTTGTTCTTAAAAAAGGACGGGTGGTTTTTTCCCAACGAACAACGTTAGCCCATTGATTGATAAGCACGGGGAGATCACGCCAACTGTTTAT
>CASEPJ010000145.1 GCA_949289715.1 uncultured Clostridia bacterium | reverse complement strand
ACTTCTTTTTTTTATTTATATTTTTATATTTATTTAAATTTATATCGATAAACTAACTTTGTATTAATTAAATCTATTGTTTCTTTATTAAGTTTGACTATTTCAATTAATACTTTTTTGTTAATTGAAAGTTAGTCTTAACTATTATTTTTTTTAAATAATGTTTTATCTTTATTATCAATGTTAAATATTTGTACCTCATGTTTATATTTTATTACAATAAATTTATTTACCATAATTACTTTTTGAACCCGTTTTTATGACTTTTTTTGCATTTTAATATATTAATTCTTTATTCGTTATATACCTAAATTTTAATGCGTTTTTCTTGTATCTCGATAACTTTTCCTTATGTTTATTGCTTTTTTTATTCTTCTATTTAAAATAGAAATAAAAAAGCTTTCAAGGATAATTATTTTTTATAAAATATCCATAATAGGCTAATATAATTTAATTTGTTAAACTTATTTATTGTTTTTAATGAAATTTATAATTCCTTTGGCTGCAAGGGCTCCTTTTGCAACAGCTGTTGAAATTTGAAGAAATCCCCCGGTAGCATCGCCTGCGGCAAATATACCTTTTATATTGGTCATATAATCGGCATTGGTTTTAATATTGTCGTGCTCATCGGTTATTATGCCTATTTTTTTTGCAAAGTCAGCGGTAGTGGCAGTGCCTTCTGCAATAAACAAACCGTCCGAAAGATATGTCGATTTTTCGGTAACTATTGCATTGAGTTTTTCAGTACCTTTAAGTTCTATAATTTTATCTTTAACGCATTTTATACCTTCAGGTACGTTTTCGGGTTCGTTCTTACCGTTTGTAAAAAGGGTAATATCTTTAGAAAAATTCATTAAATGTTCAGCTTCGGATAGGGCATACTGACCGTTTCCTAAAATTGCGATTTTTTTATTTCTAAAAAAGAAACCGTCGCAAACCGCACAAAAACTTACTCCTTTTCCTTTTAAATTTTCCAAATTTTTAATTTTTGGCTGCATTCTGCTTTTACCGGTTGCAATTAAAAGTGTTTTTGCCTCTAATGTGCGCAGATTAGTTTTTATTTTTATAGAATCGAAAACTTCAACGGAAAGTACTTCTTCCGTATATACCGGTATATCTAACTTTTCAGCCTGCATTTGACCTTTTTGTGCAAGTTCTACTCCCGTAATTGGTAAAAATCCGTAATAATTTTCTATAATTTCCGCTTTCTCTAATGCTCCGAAATCTTTTCCTATTATTACGGGATTCAAATTGGCTCTTTTTAAATAAATTCCTGCCGTAATTCCGGCAGGACCTTTCCCTATTATTATTGTGTCGAACATATAAATTACTCCGATTTTATAATTATTATTTATTAATTACTAATTATTTAGAATAGACGTTAAATTTTCCCGGACATATTGAACAATCTATCTCATTCATTTGGTAATGAATTTCACCGTCGGTATTTAAATTAATGGAATTTTCCGCAGTTATTTTAACATGTGAGCATGTGCGTATTTTTAACTCTTTAATTTTATCGTGTCTGCCTCTAATAAAAGAGAGAAATAAAAAGGGAATTTTTATTCTTTTGATTTTCCCTACTGTTACCAATTCCAGCTTACCATCGTCGGTTTTCGAATTAGGAGAAATATTAATTCCTCCTCCGAATCGTGTGCCGTTGCATATGGAAGCCAGCATATATTCTCCTTCTTCCGTTTCTCCGTCACATGCTATTTTGAATTTATAATTTTTGAAATGAAATAAAATTTTTATAAGAGAAAAAACGTATTTTAGTTTTCCTTTTATAAGTTTTAGTCTTTCCGCTCCTTCTAATACTTCTACGTCAAGGCCGGATCCCGCAACGTTGACCGAGCGAAAACCGTCAACTTCCATAAAATCTCTTTTAACGGTTTTTCCGTTTAAAATTATATTTAAATTTTCTTCAACACAGGAGGACAAACCTAATGCGCTGGCAAAATCATTTCCCGTTCCGCAGGGTATTATTCCGAAACGTATATTTTCAGGATGTTTTATACCGTTGATTACATCGTATATAGTTCCGTCACCGCCCATTATTATAATTTCATTTTCTCCGGCGGCTTCTAATTCTTCGGCAATTAACTTAGAATGTGCTTTTTGTTTTGAAAAATATACTTTATAAGGTATATTTTTTTCGGTTAAATATCTTTCCGCTTTTTTTAATGCTTTTAAACTCTTGCTTTTAGATGCAACAGGGTTTATAATAATATTATACATTGTTATTTTCCTTTTATTTAAATATTTTAACATAATCGGATTATTTTGTAAACAATTTATAAATATATGAAAATTTTAACTAGTGAAAATTTAAAAAAACTTGCTTCTATCTATTCGCAGTCGGGTGCAAATTTATATATTGTGGGCGGATATGTTCGTAATGCCATAATGGGATTTTATAATACCGATTGCGATATTGCGGGAAAACTGACTTTAGAGGAACTTTCGCCTTTGTTGAAAGATACTCCCTTTGACGCTGTTTTTCAAGATAAAAAAACAGGAACCGTGATTATAAAATGTTCAGATGAAGTGTTTGAATATACTCCTTTCAGAGGAGAAATATATGATGAAGACGGTTGCCATCGACCTAAAAGCGTTAAATTCAATGTATCTTTAACAGAAGATGCAAAGCGTAGAGATTTTACAATAAACGCAATATATTATGATATTTTAAACGAAAAGACGGTTGACCCTTTAAACGGAATAAAAGATATTAATAGTAGAATTATAAGAGCCGTAACCACTCCCGAACAAGTGATGTCTAATGACGGATTAAGAATTTTAAGGTTGATTAGAATAGCCGCCGAATTGGGATTTAATATTGAAAAAGATTTATTCAAAACGGCAGAAGAAAAGGTTAATATGTTAAAGGCTATTTCAGCCGAAAGGATAAAAAAAGAATTAGATAAGATTCTTGTGGCGGATACTAAATATCCCGGTATGACTGAAAATGCACACGTTACGGGATTGTGTTTATTAGATAAACTCAATGTTTTGGGACTGCTTTTTCCCGAATTATTGAATTTAAAAGGTTTGAAACAGCCTGAAAAATATCATGAGTACGATGCTTTCGAGCATACAAAGGAAGTTTTTAAATATTCTGCTCCCGATATTAGGCTTGCTGCCTTGTTACACGATATCGGTAAAGCCGAAAGTATTAAATTATACCATAATATGCATTTTCATGCGGAATTAGGGGCAAAAATTGCATTAAAATATTTAACCGCTTTGAAATATTCCAACTCGGAAAAGAGAGAAACAGTAGCACTGATAAAAAATCACGATTATGATATTGACGGAAATACAAAAGAAAGTAAACTTCGGTTGTTTATAGTTAAAAATTATGATATAATAAATAAACTGATAGAGTTAAAAAAAGCCGATGGAATGGGTAAAGGAAAAAAACTCGAAGGTGTAGATATATCAAAAAAATGGTATGAATTATTGAACCGAATGAAAAGCGACAATACTCCTTTTAAACTTTCCGATTTAAAAGTAAACGGTATTGATATTTTAAATTTAAGACCCGATATTGAAAAAACGTATATTAAGATTATATTGGAAAATTTGTTTAAAGAGGCGGTTATGAATCCCCGTTTAAACGAAAGAGAAAAACTCGTAAACAGAATAAAAGAATATAAAATCGATAAGGAAAAAATATGATTGATTATTTAGTTCTCATAATAAGTGCCTGCGCATTACTGATTTCTATTATCGCACTTTTAAAAATCAATAATTTATTAAAAAGAAAAGAAGGTTTAACAGAACAGCAGCTTTTCGAAATAATGCAAAAATATAATTCCTCCGAAAGAGATTTTAACGTTAGATTGCAAAGACAGGCTTACGATTCGATGAACGAAAATATCAGACAGTCGGTTGATGCAATGAGAGAGTGTGTGAAACAGTCTGTCGAATCGGAAAGCAAAAAAATATCCGAACTCGAAAACAGAGTTATAGGTTTTATGAATCAAATGGATTCGAAACAGGAGTTATTGCGTTCGGTTACCGAAAACAATTTGCAAAGAATTATAGTAAACAATAACGAAAAACTCGAAGCTATGCGTTTAACCGTAGATGAGAAACTCAATGAAAATTTGGATAAACGCCTAAATGAGTCTTTTGCTGTAATCAGCGAAAGATTGGAAGCTGTTTCTAAAGGTTTGGGAGAAATGCAGAGCTTAGCAACGGGAGTCGGTGATTTGAAAAAAGTTCTTACAAACGTTAAAACCAGAGGAACATGGGGAGAAGTGCAATTACACAATTTGCTTGAACAAATGCTGTCCCCCGAACAGTTTGTAATTAATCCCAATATCGGCGATGAATCGGATAGGGTTGAATTTGCCATAAAGCTACCCGGAAGAACCAATGACGATTCAGTGCTTTTGCCTATAGATTCCAAATTCCCCGTATCTGATTACGAAAGGCTGATTGAAGCTTCTGAAAATGGGGATAAGGACAGTGCCGATATTGCTTCGAAACAATTAGAAAGAAGAATAAGAGAGGAAGCGAAAAAAATAAACGTAAAATATGTAATTCCCCCAAAAACTACAGATTTTGCAATTATGTATCTTCCTATAGAAGGTCTGTTTGCTGAGGTGTTAAGGAAACCGGGAATATGCGAACAATTACAAAACGAATACAGGGTAATAGTTTGCGGACCTACAACGTTAACGGCCTTACTTAACAGCTTACAAGTCGGTTTTAAAACTTTGGCGATAGAAAAAAATTCGAGCGAAGTTTTAAAACTTTTAGCATCTTTCAAAACACAATTCGATAAATTTAAATCGATTCTTTCTAAAGTTCAAAAGAAAATTCAAGAGACATCCAATACCATATCGCAGATGGAAACTAGAACAAATGTCATAGGCAGACAACTTGACAAAAGCACAAAGCTTCTTTCGGGAGTAAACGAGCCGTTGTTTTTGGACGACGATATTTTTATTGACGATATTGCCGCAAACGAAGATACCAACGAAAATCAAAATTAAAGGATATAGTTATGTTGCAGGATTTACATTTACATTCAACCTTTTCCGACGGTGCTTTAACTCCTTCCGAATTGGTTAGAACAGCAAAATCAAAAGGTTTAAAACTAATTGCAATAACCGACCACGATACCGTCAGCGGAGTGGCGGAGGGCATTGAGGAAGGAAAAAAATTGAAGATAAACGTTTTGCCCGGTATTGAAGTTTCGACTTATGATGAAGGTGAAGTGCATATATTAGGGTATAATATAGATTGTTTAAATAACGATAATATTAAAAATTTTTTAAACGATTTAACGGAAAGGCGCATTAAAAGAAATATAGAAATAATAAAAAAACTTAATTCGTTAGGTTATAAAATCGATTATAAGGAAATTATTGCCGATCAATCGGGTAGCGTCGGAAGGTATAGAATTGCAAAAATTTTAAAACAGAAAGGCTATGTTGCCTCGGAAAGCGAAGCTTTTGAAAAATTATTAAAAAAAGGCAGACCCGCCCATGTCGATTCATTTAAACTTTCTCCGTTAAAGGCAATTGAAATTATCGTTGGGGAAGGAGGGATACCCGTGCTTGCCCATCCTAAGCTTATTTCCTTTTATTCGGAAATAGAAAATTACATAAAAATTTTATGTGATGCGGGACTAAAGGGTATAGAGTGCTATTATCCTGCTCATACTAATAGCGATGTGAAAGAACTCGTAACTTTATGTAATAAATATAAACTAATAAAAACGGGCGGCAGCGATTTTCATTCCGATTCTTCCGTTTGTTCCGTCGGCGGAATTGTATGGGGTATGGATTCGTTTACTGCAGAGGTATTACAAATTGAAAATAAATAATAAATATATAATGTCTTTAATTGTTGCGGTTGTTTTTGCGGCCGCAATTTTTTTATCTTTGACCACCGATGCTATGGCATACTGTTTTTTCGAACCGTTTAAATGCAATATCGGTATAGACGGGAAATATTATTTCTACGATGAAGAAAAATATTTTTATAATAGTGATATTCCCGTTTTTGAAAGCGTATCGCAAAGGGGGCGGCAAGCTTTGGAATTGATGAATACATCTGTTTCTCCTAAAGAAGCGGTTAATTTGTTTTTTTACGGATTTAACGATTTTTACAGAATTTTAACCGAAGAATGTTGCATTTCTGCGCTGAATTCGGAATTAATATTGAAAAAATCGGGAGACGGTTTTATAGTATCTAAAGAAAGATTCGGAAAAAAATTAGACGAGGATGAGTTTTGCAGGCTTTTTGCATTAACTGCGGCAACGAACAACAATACTTTTAACGTCGAAACGATTAAAGTAATTCCGGAAGTAAAATTTGACGATTTGAACGGTAAAATAGGAGTTATTTCGGAATTTACTACCAAGATGCAGGCAAATAATCTTTCGAGAGTGCATAATATTAAACTCGCTTTGTCTAATTTTAATGGAATGTGTGTTCCTCCAAGAACCGAAATTTCATTTAATAAAGTTACCGGAGCGAGAACCGCAGCAAGGGGTTATAAAGAAGCTAATATTATAATCAACGGAGATTACGAAAAAGGAGTGGGCGGCGGTGTATGTCAAGCTTCCACTACTTTATATAATGCTTTGCTGTTGGCGGATGTCGATATTAAAGAAGTCCATTCGCATACTTTGGCGCCTTCCTATGTGGAGCTGTCTTTTGATGCAATGGTAAATACCGGCAGTGCGGATTTAATATTTTACAATCCGTTTTCCACCCCCATAGCATTTATAACGTCCGTAAGGGGAGATGAAGTAAAAGTTAAAATTTACGGTAAATTATCGGATAAATCTAAAAAAATTGTAAGGAAAAGCAAAATAATAGAAATCATACCTCCACCAAAACGTCCGGAAACACCCGACGAGGAGAATAAACCGTTATTAAACGGATATAAATCGGAAGGATATTTGGAATATTACAGTTCGGGCAAACTCATAAAAACCGTAAAAATTAGAAGCGATAAATATATGCCACGTTAATTTTAGACGATAAATCTTAAATCTTATAAAAAATAAATAGTTTTTTCGATTATTATAATTGTTTGCGTTAGTAAAGTTATATCGTTAAAAAGTTTTTAGGTGCCTGTATAATTGATTAAAGGCATTATAATTAAAATTCAATTAAACATATTAAATAAGTTTAAAAAAAGCCGCAGTATTATTCTGCGGCTAATTTGTTAATAAAATTATTTAAAATATTTTATTTTTTATTTTTTTAATTATTTTATTTTTTCTACACGCAAAGTATTTGTTCCGCCTACTATACCTACTTTTGTTGCGGCTACGGAAACTATCATATCTCCCGTTTTGATAAAATTGTATTCTTTTGCTTTATTTATTGCATGTTCGAAAAGTTTATCTGATGACCTTTGAACTTCCCCCAATATCGGAGTTACTCCCCAGCTTAACGCCAGCTGATAATAAGCTCGTAAATCTATGGTTACCGCTACGATGGGGAAGGGTGTTCTGAAACGGGAAATCATCCTTGCGGACCAACCTAATTGAGTTGCCACTACAATAGCTTTAGCGTTTAAGCTGAACGCAGCGCTGCAAGCCGCATGAGAAACGGCGTCCGTAATGCTTTTAATGGTAAAATTCGTCGTGCGGAAAACTTTTTCGTAATCTATAGCTTTTTCCGTACTTTCTGCGATATTTGCCATGGTTTTTACCGCTTCTACAGGATATTTACCTGCTGCTGTTTCACCGGAAAGCATAATTGCGCTTGTTCCGTCATATACGGCATTGGCAACGTCTGATGTTTCCGCCCTTGTGGGTCTTGGGTTATGAATCATACTTTCTAACATTTCCGTTGCGGTAATTACTCTTTTACCTTTCAACCTGCATTTCGAAATAAGTTCTTTTTGTATGTGAGGAAGTTCTATAAAGGGCAGTTCAACACCCATATCTCCTCTGGCAACCATTATGCCGTCGGAAGCTTCTAATATTTCTTCTATATTTTCCACACCCGATCTGCTTTCTATTTTGGCGATTATGTCTACATTATATGCGCCGTTATCTAGAATGAATTTTCTCATCGTATTTAAATCTTCGGCGCAGCTGACAAAAGATGCCGCAATAAAATCAATATCGTTTTCTATACCGAAAAGCAAATCGGATTTATCCACTTCGCTTAAATAGGGCATATTAATATGAATACCCGGCATAAATAAACTTTTATTGTTGGTAAGTATTCCTCCTATGACTACTTTAGTGACGATATCAGTATCGTCAATATCGGTTACTTTTAATTCTATAAGTCCGTCGTTTGCCAATATAGTATCGCCCGGCTTTAAGTCCTTATACAGCTGCTTATAGGTTAAACCGACTCTGTTTTTATCGCCGTCGGAATCATCAACGGTTAGTTTAAATGTAGATCCGTTGGCAAGAAAAACGCTTCCTTCCGCAAACTGTTTTATTCGTACTTCCGGCCCCTTAGTATCCAACATAATTGCAACGGGCATGGCAAGTTCTTCTCTGGCTTTTTTTACCATATCTATACGAGTTTTATGTTCTTCGTATGTGCCGTGACTCATATTTATTCGTGCAACGCTCATGCCTGCTAAAATTAAATTTTTTATTGTTTCTTCGTTATCTGTCGAAGGACCTAAAGTGGCAACAATTTTGGTTTTTCTCATTGTTATATACCTTTGCCCTTAAAAATTATTCCATACATTGCCTTTCACTAATCGAATTAAACGGCAATATTTCCCATTATTTCGATGTTAATATTTTACTACATTTATAACATAAATACAACTGATTTTAATTATTACATTTAAAAAAATTTAAGAGGATTAATATGGTTAATATTATCGTCTTTTTAAAAAAATAAATACATAATTTAAATTTTGTATTGTAAAAATTTATATGTGCATTAGATAAACAATTTTATTTGAAAGTTATTAACTATATTAAAGATATAAATATGAGACTGTTTAAAGTCAAGTAAAAAATTTAATGAGTAAATAAAAAGTTAAAAGCATGACCGAAAGAGTACGATCTGGTATTTATTGAAAATCAATTGAAACGATTAAATTTGCAATAATCAAAAAAATATTAAAAAATAATATAAAATTTTCCAATAAAATATAAAAATTTTTAAAAAAATTTATT
>CASEPJ010000144.1 GCA_949289715.1 uncultured Clostridia bacterium | reverse complement strand
TAAAAATTTTTATAGTTCTCCCGTTTCGAAACCGCAATAATTACAAACGTATTTCCCGTTTGCCGCAGTTAAATTCGCTCCGCAATTGGGACATTTTTTTGCCGCCAAAGCTTTTTTCTTTTCGTTAGGCGTCAATACGTTACCGTCAAATATAAAGTTTGTCAAATAGCCTTTCTGTATTGCCGTTCTAATAGCGTTACATACCGTTTTTTTCTCTATTTGCAACTGGAGGGCAATTTGTTCCGAGTCATAAAGTCTTTCTGTATAAATTATATAAACTACATGATAGACAGTACATACATCCCCGAATTTTATCCATACAACGGGTAAAGTATAAAATCCTAAAACAAGAATAACTATGCAAATTATCATCAAAGCGGTAACTTTATGCACCGCAGAAAGAACCAGACCAGGTATAGATGCAACGAAAAGTACTGAATAAATAATAGATATAATCAATAAATTTGTTTTAGCGGATTTTGCTTTTTCCATATTAAATACCACTTAAAAATAATTTTATGCCGAAAATTTTACCGACATTATGTAAAAAAGTTTTAAAAAATTCAAATTATTCTGCAACTACTTTTAAAGTAAAAGTGGCAGAAACATCTTTAAAAAGTTTAACGGTTATCGAATATTCGCCGACGTTTTTGATCGGTTCTTTCAAAACTATATTTTTCTTGTCAATTATATATTCCTCGCTTGATATAGCCTCCGCTATTTCTTTTGCCGTAACGGAACCGAAAATTTTTCCCTTCTCGCCTGCTTTGACTTTTAAAACGGGTGCAATATTTTTAAGTTTTTCACCTATCGCTATAGCCTTTTGCTTTTCTTGTTCATAATGATATTGCTCTGCACCTTTTTTATTTGCAAGCTCATTTAATTTTGCGGGCGTGGCTTCGGCAGCTAAACCTTTTTTAATTAAAAAATTTCTTGCGTAACCATCATTTACTTCTTTAATATCGTTCTTTTTGCCGGTACCTTTTACGTCTTGTAATAATATGACCTTCATATCTGCCTCCTGTTTTTGTAACAACAGTATAGCACATCAATAAATATTTTGCAATTCTTTTAACTCAAATTACGTTTAAATCGTTTATCAAACCTCCTTCATATGTAATTTCTACTTTTTTTGCAGGCATAATTTGACCTTTATGCGAAACAACATAAACCATTTCGGGACTTTTCGGTATGATTTCGTCAAATTCGCCTATATAATTTATTAAATCTTCAAAATTTATTTCGTTTTTTAAAGAAGAAGACATAAATTGCAATGTCTCTTCAATACTGCGTGCTTTTATTGCCTCTAAAAAAAGAACGGGCGTTAAAAAAAAATTGTAATCCCTTTTTGAATATTCTTCGCAATCGAGAGAAGTCACCTCCTTTATTCCGCCTTCAAAAGAAAGTTTTACTCTGCTTTTATGTCGCATAAAATCCTTTTCGGTACGGGTAAACACAACGTTTACCAAACCAACTTGAGCACTGTCGTATAAACCGCAAAACTCCACGCACGACGGTGCGGATAAATTTAGAACCAAATAATAATTATGTTCGCCCGAACATTTTACCAAAAGTAAATTTTTACCGCTTATATTTAACGGCAAAAATTCTGCATCCTTGACTTCAACGGGAATATCGGCCGTTAAAAATCCGCCCTGACCTTCGGCAATTAAACCGAAGCTTCCGTTTTTATAAATGGTTATTAAGTAATTCGACACCCCGAATACCGCTCTATGCTGTATTACAGGGCAAGGCAGTGTATAAGGGACGAATTTTCTTTCCTCAGGTTTTAATATATATTTTGTGCCTAAATCTATAAATTTAATCTTCGGATTCGTCGCAAAGACTTTGCCGCCTTTATTATAAACGAAAGAATTTATCGTATAAGGAGTACTTTCAAAGTTGATTATGCAATGTATTTTTTCCCCCTCATCCAAAAATATACTTTTCGGAGTACTTATAAATTCTCTACCCTCTATTAAAATAACGTAACGTTCGGGAAAAACATCTATTTCTATCATATCCCCTCCAAACGGCTAAGACCGTAATATGTTTTTTATATAAATATATGAAAAAAAATTTAAATCATACTTTAAATTTTTTGACAATTTTTTTTTTTTATTATATAATAATCCAGTAATGCGAGCGTGCTGGAATCGGCAGACAGTCATGTTTGAGGGGCATGTGGAAGTATTTCCGTATGGGTTCAAGTCCCATCGCTCGCACCACTAAAAGTCTAAATTGAACCATAAAAGAAAGGTTTGATTT
>CASEPJ010000143.1 GCA_949289715.1 uncultured Clostridia bacterium | reverse complement strand
TCTTTTACGAAAATGAGGATTTTAGTTAATACATTAATCGTTTGTTAAAATTTTCTTATATTTGTATATAAAATATAATTATTTTATTATTGAATATGATAATAATTAAATATTAGAAAATATAAAAAATTAATATATTTAATTATAGCTACGACAAATGCAACATTAGTTGCAATAAGAGTTGGTATACGGAGCAAAGTATTTTATTAAGAGTCCAAATAAATTGATATTTTAATTTTTTTTAAATATTTTTTGCATCTAATAATTTTTTTTAAATATTTTTTATGCATCTAATAATTTTTTTTTAAATGGTTTTTTATCAACGCAAAATAATACTGAATATTGACAAGATTTTATTATATTGCAGTTTTATTTATATGATAAAATATATCTATATTAATCTGGAGGAATTCCACAATGAATATGCAAAAATGGTTAAACGATTTAAAAAAAGCACGCATAAAAAAAACAATGCCTATTCTGTCTTTTCCCGGAACGCAGCTTATAAATTCTACGGTTGCTCAAGTTTGTTCGGACAGTGATTTGCAGGTTAAAATGATGAAAGCCGTTGCAGACAGAGTAGATTCTTTAGCTGCCGTAGGTTTAATGGATTTAAGCGTGGAGGCAGAATGTTTTGGTGCAAAAGTAATAAAACAGGAAGAAGACGTTCCTACTATTCACGAAGCACTTATAAAAGATATGGAAACGGCTAAAGATTTGAAAGTACCGGCAGTTGGAAGTGCGAGAAGCGGCATTTATATAGAAGGTATAAAAAAACTTTTGCAAGTTGTAAAAGATCGTCCCGTATTTGCCGGTTGCGTAGGACCTTTTTCGCTTGCCGGAAGACTTACCGATGTTTCCGAAGCGATGATTTTATGTTACGAAGAACCGGAAAATATGAAATCACTCCTTGAAAAATGCACCGAATTTCTGATAGCCTATGTTAGCGAATATAAAAAAGCGGGAGCTAACGGAATTATTATTGCGGAGCCTCTTGCCGGAGTTTTATCGCCTAACTTAGCGGAAGAGTTTTCCGAACCGTATGTAAGAAAAATTGTTGAAGCTGTTGGCTCACAGGATTTTCTTGTAATTTATCATAATTGCGGTAATTCGGCGGACAGAATGATTCCTTCATTGCTGAGATTAAAATGCGATGCGTATCATTTCGGAAATGCCGTAGATATGAGAAACGTTTTACCTCAGATGCCGAAAGACGTAATAACCATGGGCAATATCGACCCCGTAAGTGCTTTTAAAGACGGTACTCCGGAAAATATGCGCAAAAAAGTGTTTGAATTGTTGCAAGATTTATACAAGGATTATCCTAATTTTGTAATTTCAAGCGGGTGTGATATTCCTGCTGCTGCAAAGTGGGAAAATATAGATGCTTATTTTGACGCCGTTAAAGAATTCTATGAAAAAATTGTTAAATAATTTAATTTTATCATAACACTAAGTTTATTAAATAAACCGCTTTTAAGTAAGCGGTTTTTTTAAATATTTTTAGTAAAATTAATTATAATCATTTATGCAGATTAAATAATCTTTTTATTTTTCTAAAGAAAATAATTAAAAAAATTTTTCATAAATAAAAAACTTTAAATTAAAAATTAAAAGTAATTTTTTTGTTTTTTATATAGTTGATTTTATAATTTAAATATATTATACTTTTATTAACGATATAAAAAGGAGAGGGAAATGTTAATAAAAGAACAAACAGACAGATTGATTTTAAAAGTCGACGAATTAAAGAATATTTATGAACCGTATGTTTTCAATGCAAAACAGGAAATGGATGTTTATTTTTACGAAACGGCCAAATATCTTTCTTCTCCCCCCAAAAAATACGAGAGAAAGATTAAAAGGGGTCAAAAATGGGGCAACGAAGGGCGATGCGGATGGTTTCATTTTGAAATAATAACCAGTAAGGAAGAAAAATTGTTTTTATACAGCGAAAGCGGTGCTACCGAACATTTAATTTTCGTAAACGGTCAGCCTGCGGGTATGTTGGATTATGTAAAAGATGCAGCGACTCCCGAATTTAGAGGACATAAATATTTTCCTCTGCCTTGCGATTCAAAAGTTGTAGTGGATTTAGAAGGTTATGCCTCTCATATTTCCCAAGGCTGTTTTCCGTTGGATAAAGCCGCAACGTTTGCTTTGAAAACATGTCAATCACGTCGCACGTTTGACGGTATTTATGTAGGTTATATTCGCCAGCCGGTTGCGCTTTTTATTCGTAATTTACATTATTTGAATAGTGCATATCAAAATCCCTTTATTACCGAAGAACAAAAGGATAAGTTGCGCTCTCTTTATGTCAAAATTTTCGAAAAGGCGTATCGAAGTCCAAAAGATTGCGGAATAGACGTGGCGGTTAATGCCCTTAATGAATGTAACGAAATCTGCAAAGAATATTTTAAGCCTGCCGTAAAAAAAGAAGATTATCCTTTGGTATCTATCGTGGGACATTCTCATATGGATACGGCATGGTTGTGGGATACAGACGAGACTAAAAGAAAACTCGCCAGAACTTGCGCAAACGCTTTAATGCAAATGGATACCTTCCCCGATTATACCTTTATTCAAAGTTCCGCTTTGCATTTGGAGTGGATGAAAGAACTTTATCCGCAAATGTTCGAACGCATAAAAGAGCGAGTAAAAGAGGGAAGATATGAACCGAACGGAGGCAGCTATGTAGAATGTGACGCCAATCTGACAGGCGGAGAATCGATGATAAGGCAATTTATTTTCGGTCAAAAATTTCTGCGTGATAATTTTAATTATCAAGCTGACACCTATTGGCTTCCGGATACTTTCGGTTATTCGGCCGCTTTGCCGCAGATATTAAACGGTTGCAATATAAAATATTTTATGACCACAAAATTATATGCCAACGATACCAACCGTTTTCCTTATGATACTTTCCTATGGGAAGGCATAGAAGGCAGTAAGGTACTGGTTCAGTTTAATAATATTCACTGTTATATTGATCCGTCCTCGGTAAATCATCGACTCAATTTTATTAAAAATTATAATAATGTTCCCATGACATTGATATCTTACGGTTTCGGTGACGGCGGCGGCGGACCTTTTTACGATATGATAGCTCTTGCCGATATTACAAAGGAAGGGGAGTACACCTGCAAAATTAAACACAATACTGTAAGTAAACATATGCAGGAAGTGGAAAAAATCGCAAAAGATTTACCTGTTCATAAAGGCGAACTTTATTTTGAGGCTCACAGAGGTACTTATACTTCTATGTCGGAGATTAAAAAATATAATCGCTATTGTGAAATTGCTTTGAGAAATGCGGAAATGCTTTCTGTTATAACCGGAAGAGAAAAGGAATTTAAAACCAAAATTGACGAAATTTATAAAATCGTGCTTTTAAATCAATTTCACGATATTTTGCCGGGAACTTGTATTAAACGTGCAAACGACAGTACTTTTAAAAGATATGCAAAGGTAAATAAAGAATTGCCCGCTTTGATTGAAAAAATTATAACTTCCGAAACAAAAAGCAATTTTTGTTTAACTGCCGTAAATACTCTTAATTGGGACAGAAAATGCGACATTGACTTGGAATTCAACAATTTGGTTCCGAAAGAATATGATTTCGATGTTTACGAAGATTTTAACGGCAATAAAAAAATGGTTATTTTCAACGTGGATATCAAAGCTTTTTCCAGTAAACAAATTGAATTAACGAAAAAAAATCATGAGGAAAAATCCGCATTCAATTTTAACGGAAATGTTTTTGAAACGCCGTTTTATAATGTAAAATTCGGCAGTGCTATGGAAATAACCTCCCTTTATTCGAAAAAACTGAATAAAGAGTTGGTTAGAGATAAAGGCGGAATAAATTATTTTACATGGGGCGAAGATATGCCTTTAATGTATGATAATTGGGATATAGACGCTGATTACCGTCTAAAGCAGAAAAAAGAGCTACGGTTACTTTCTTCCACAGTGATTGCAAATGGAAATCATTTCAGATTGAGAAACGTATTCAATGTTGCGTATCATTCGAAAATAGTACAGGATATAGTATTCTATAAAGATAAGCCGGAAATCGAATTTGAAACTAAATTGGATTGGCATGACAAGCATCAGCTTTTAAAAACTAATTTCGATATAAATATTATAAGCGATTCGTTTTATAGTGAAATACAGTTCGGTAATGTAAAAAGATGTTTGAATTCGGGTACTAAACAGGAAGCGGCTCGTTTCGAAGTTTGCAACCATAAGTGGTCTGCTATAGAAGACGATAAAAACGGAGTTGCCCTCATAAACGATTGTAAATATGGTATAGGGTTTTTAAACGATACTTTAAGTCTGACTTTAATAAAAAGCGGTACTCATCCCGACGAAACCGGAGATGAGGGAATGCATATATTCAAATATGCTTTAAGACCTTATGTGAAGACTTCTTTAACAAAAGAAATCGTTCGCCCCGCATATGAGTTTAATATTTCACCGTTGCTTTTCCAAAGTGCAATTAATTTACCAAATTTCAATGTTGATATTGCCAATGAAAATATTATTTTGGAAACGGCAAAATGTTCCGAAGATAAAAAGGATGTGATATTGCGTTTTTATGAATGTGAAGGCAAATCGACCGATATGGAATTATCCTTTAAAAATGCAGCCGACATTGTCGAAGTGAACTTATTGGAAGAGCCGATAATTAAAAATGCGCAAAAATATAAAAACGATAACGGACTTTGTTATAAGAGAATAATCCGACCTTTTGAAATAGTTACTTTGCGAGTAAAAAAATAAATAATATAATGGTTTTAGATAAGAAATTATTATAAAAGTTTGATAGAGCTGTAATGCGATCTACAAAAAGCTGTTTTTTAAGCAGCTTTTTGTATTTCTTAACATTTAATTTTTCGATTAAAAAATCGATTTTAATTAAAAAACGATAAAAAATTTTATTTTATGTATTTATATAAAAAAATAATAAAATATAATTATTGACAAATAATATATTGTATGGTAAAATTTGAAAAAAAGAGATAAAAAAATGGAAAATACAATTAATAAAATACAATTTAAAAACAGATTGTTTTTAACTATACAACGGTTTAACTGGTTGATTGCCATAATTGCCTTTATTCCCGTATTGCTGCAGCTTTTATATGTTGCTGTCGCTATTTATGTGGTAATCAGGTTAATAATTTTGTTGTGCTTTGTTTTAATAACTTTGGGTCTTGTACTTTTAAATGATAAATTCGTGGAAATGCTGAAGGATAACGATATAGGACCTTTAGAACCCGTATTGGAGGCTATAGCTTCCGTTTACAGTGTTTTATATCCTGTATTATTGGGTGTTTCTCTGGTTATAACCGTTTCATCTATAATTATTATGTATAAAAGCAAATCGATTAATAAGGGCAGAATAGCATCTCTTACAATTGCTACTATTTTAGTTGCTTTTTCAATGCTTTTGTTTTATTTGGGGTAGTAATATGAAAATTCATTTGATAAATCGTGCAGATACTTTACTTTTTTATAACGGAAAATTGCTCGACATTAAAAGTAACGGAAATTCGGAATATGCGGAAATACCTCATTCAAATGGTGGAGAAAAAACTTCGCTTCATATTATAAGAAGATCCGAACTTTCGCAAAAAGGTTGGTTTTTTTATTCTTTGTTTTTTTGGATAATAGGATTTTTCGGCTTTTTCACTCCACGTTATGAAAAAAATCCGAATTATTTGGATTGCATAATAAGTTTTTATAATTATGGGGAGGAGGAATTTAAAATTCGTTTCAACAATTATTTGCCTTCAAAAAATTTTGTTAATGTAAACCCTGTAGAAGTTATAGGAAAACCCGATTGCATAACCGAAAATTTCGTTTATCAATTAGATAAAACCGCAAAAAGGAGAAGAAAAATTTATAAACTTTTATCTTTTTTGCTAAGAATTGCGGCTATTATTTTAATTTTAGTTTTATTAATCAATTAAAAGGAGGAAACAATGAATAATTTATTACTCAGTGTTACGCAAAACGACCCCTTTACATTAGCCTATATTATTGTGGGGATATTATTGGGAATTGCGGTTTTAGTTGCTTTAATAGCACAAATTGCAATTATAATAGGCTATTGGAAAGGTAATCGTATTAATAACTCATTAGGTTTAACGGGCGGTGAATACGCTAGAAAATTATTGGATGAAAACGGAATGTATGATGTTAAAGTAAAAAAATGCGGCATATTGCGTACTATAATTTTCGGTAATCACTACAGTATTTCAAAAAGAACGGTTTTCTTAAGGGTACTTACAATAAACAAAACGAGTTTGACTTCCGTGGCAATGGCGGCTCAGAAAGTTGCATTGGCAAAACAGCACAAGGAAGGAAACAAAATTATGATTGTCCGCAGCAGATTGCAGGGACTCGGAGTATTTGCGCCCAGTTTGTTTATTCCTTTGGTAATTATAAGTTTAATTATCGACCTTTTGGTTTTCGAAACCATATTATTAACAGCTATCGTAATAGTTCTTGCCGTTCTGTTCTTTATATTCGGCTTTATTGTTACTTTGTTAAATATCCCTGTAGAGAAAAAAGCTATAGAATGTGCAAAAGAATGGTTAAAGGAAAGTTTAAACGAAGAGGAAGTACAGACTATAAGCAAAGTATATTCAAGTTATATGGTTGAGTATGTAATGCAATTTATAGTTGCACTTTTGAGAATTTTACATTTTATTTTAAAGATATTAATGAAAATTAAATCGGCTGAAAGTTAATATAGATAATTTATTAATCAATTATATTGCAGTAAAATATTCGTTATTTTTTAACGAATATTTTTTTATAAGAAAATGCGTAATCACATAAATTTATTAAATTATTTTTTAAACCGGTTATCGAAGCGAATAAATTATAATTAACGAAAAGTTATAAAAACCTGAAAAAATAATAAAAAATTGGCAATATAAGGCAGGTCGAAATTATTTTTTTTTAAATTTAATAAAATATTTTTATAATAGTTAATTATTTTTATTGAAAACGGAATTTGATTTTTTTAATAAACTAAATTAATTGGCTTTTAGGTTATTTTGTTAAAATTTCATTGGATTTTTATTTTTAAAATATTTTTTAATAAAT
>CASEPJ010000142.1 GCA_949289715.1 uncultured Clostridia bacterium | reverse complement strand
TTTGGTTTTGCAACTCTATTTTACCACAGATTTGTATGAACTCTTTTTTTTCTTCTACTGTTGCACTTAATAGTATAATTCACCAATTTAATTAAAAATGCGAACTTTTAAAAGTTCGCATTTTTTAAAGTTTTTTAAAATAAAATTATTTTTAAATTTGTTTTTCGATTGATTATTTTCGATTGAATTCGAAAAAAATTTTTAAATTTAGTAAATATGCCGATTTATTGCAATAATAGATTTTATAATAAATATTTAATTTTAAACTTCAATTGAAGTCAAAAAAATTATCAGTAATTTGAAATCGTTTAATATTGAGTATACAGTATAAATTAGAAAAAAATAATTGAACTATGCAATATTAATTTAATATAATTTTCAATAATTTGACAAGAAAGGAATTAATTTAAAATCATAATAAAATCAATAGTCTTAAAATTATAATTATCAATAATTTTTTTACTATTAAACTAATTTATAAAACAAATATGTTACTCGACAATCTAACAAAACCTTTTTGCTTGACTTGAATTAAATAAAATAATATAATAATTTTATTATGAGCCCGTATTCGGGTAATACTGTTTTTTGAGGTTTAATATGAGCGAAAGCAAAGTAACAATGGATAAACTTATAGCTCTATGCAAAGGCAGAGGTTTCATTTTTGCCGGCAGCGAAATTTACGGAGGACTTGCAAATACATGGGATTACGGACCGTTGGGAGTAGAATTTAAAAATAACGTAAAAAAAGCCTGGTGGAAAAAATTTGTTCAGGAAAGTCCTTATAACGTAGGCGTTGACTGTGCCATTTTGATGAATCCTACGACGTGGGAAGCTTCCGGACATTTAGCGGGGTTTTCCGACCCTTTAATGGATTGCAAAGCGTGCAAATCCCGTCATAGAGCGGATAAACTGATTGAAGATTATGTTGCAAACAATAAATTAAACATAAACGTGGGAGCTATGAATAATGAAGAAATGGAAAATTTCATTTTTGAAAATAAAATAGTCTGTCCGGTTTGCGGCAAAGCGGATTTTACAAAAATTCGAAAATTCAATTTAATGTTTAAAACTTTCCAGGGAGTAACGGAGGACAGTTCGAGTACAGTTTATTTAAGACCCGAAACAGCGCAAGGTATATTTGTCAATTTTAAAAATGTTCAAAGAAGCGCAAGGGCGAAAGTACCTTTCGGAATAGCTCAAATCGGTAAGAGTTTCAGAAACGAAATTACTCCGGGTAATTTTACCTTCCGTACAAGAGAATTTGAGCAAATGGAACTTGAATTTTTCTGCAAACCCGGTACAGATCTTGAATGGTTTAATTATTGGAAAGAATTTTGCAAGCAATGGTTGCTGAATTTGGGAATGAACAGTGAGAGATTGAGATTAAGAGACCACGATAAGGACGAATTATGTTTTTATTCAAAGGCAACTACCGATTTTGAATATCTTTTCCCCTTCGGCTGGGGAGAATTATGGGGTGTTGCCGACAGAACCGATTATGACCTGAAGTGTCATCAGGAAAAATCGGGAGAAAATTTCGATTATACAGACCCTGTTACAGGTGAGAAATACATTCCTTACTGCATAGAACCTTCTCTTGGTGCGGACAGAGTAGTCTTGGCTTTTCTTGCGGACGCATACGACGAAGAAACACTTGAAAACGGTGATACAAGAACGGTTATGAGGTTTCATAATGTGCTTGCTCCTTATAAGGCTGCGGTTTTGCCCCTTTCAAAAAAATTAAACGAAACCGCATTTAATTTATATAAGGATTTAATTAAATATTTCCCTTGCGATTTTGACGACGCCGGAAGTATAGGAAAACGCTACAGAAGGGAAGACGAAATCGGAACGCCATATTGTATTACCATAGATTTCGATACACTTGAAGACAATATGGTTACAATAAGAGAAAGGGACAGTATGTCGCAAATCAGAATGTCGGTGGAAAAAGTTAAAAATTACATTTTAAAAAATATTGAATATTAATAAGTTAACAAAATGTCAAATAGATTACGGCATATGCAGTTAAACATTGCGTTTATTATTTATTAATTCAATTATATATAAAAATTAATTTAATTTGATTTTTATTATTGTTTTTATGTTTAAAGAGGTTTAAAAATAAACCTCTTTTTTGTTTATATAGGTATACATTAGTTTAAACTATTAAAATGGTAAAAATTATAAAAAGAATATATAAAAATATTCTCATATGAACATATAATTAATTATTTTAAAATATTATCCTATATTTAAAAATATTCATATGTTACGATTATAATTTTAAAAATACATTGAGTATAAAGTTAAATTAAATTAGTTTTGATATTGAAACAAATTTTAAATTCATATTTAAAAAGAGGTTTATTTATAAATAAAATTATTAAATTTTTTTAATTTAGAATATAACTAATAGATTTTTTTAAATTTTTATTGTATTTAATCAAAAATTTTAATATATATTTCTAAAAAAGTCCCAAGTAAAAAAAATAATTTGCTTTAATTTTAAAACTTTGTTATAATTGTAACGTAAATAAAAACGGAGGAAGGATTATGGAATTTAACGTAAATCATCCGGTTATCTACGTATTAGTATCGATTTGCGTACTTTTTGTGCTGGCACAATCCGTTTTCTTTTTGGTGCGTGCCTTAAAAAGGGGCAAGGAAATGGGAATTGACAAGAGTAAACTTTTAAAAGCTGTAAAAACAGCTGCAATATTTACCATTGCTCCTGCGATTTCCATCGTTATCTGCGTAATAACTTTATCGAAAAAATTAGGAGTGCCGTTGCCTTGGTTCAGATTGAGCGTAATAGGTTCTTTAACATATGAAACTACGGCAGCGGAAGCAGCCGCATCGGCTTTGGGGACATCTCTTTCCGAGTCCGCAAAAGCATTGACGGCGCAAGAATATGTAACCATAGCTTTGGTTATGACTACGGGTATTTTTATAGGGGTTATTTTAGTACCGTTACTTACCAAAAAACTTCAGTCCGGAATGCTTAAATATAAACAAAAAGATAAAGCTTGGG
>CASEPJ010000141.1 GCA_949289715.1 uncultured Clostridia bacterium | reverse complement strand
GATCTTTTATTGCCTTTTGAATGGCTGATTTTGAAATTTCGTTAAACACAATTCTGCATTCTTCGTTTTCTTTTAAATGTAGAGTATTAAACAAATGCCAGGAAATGGCCTCTCCTTCTCTATCGGGGTCGGTTGCAAGATAAATTTTATCTGCTTTTTTTGCCGCTTTCAATATTTTGTCAATTGTGGCTTTTTTGCTTTCATCAAAGCAATATTTGGGTTCATAATCGTGCTCGATGTCAACCCCCAATGTTTTTACCGGAAGATCCATAAAGTGTCCGTATGAGGCTAATACAGTATAATCCTGTCCTAAATACTTTGAAATTGATTTGCATTTTGCCGGTGATTCTACTATTACTAAATTCATTTTACTCCTTTAACATGCAGAAAATATATTTCCCGGATGTTTTATAATTAAACCTTTTATTTCCATGGTATTTAAAATTGCGGTAAGTTTTTTTATTTCGAACGATTCGATTTTTGATAAAATATCGTATAATTTATCGTAATGTAATGCTTCTTTTTTCAATAAAGCATATACCGCCGTTTCATTTTCGGACAATTCGATTTTGTCGCTCGATAATTGCAAATTAAAATCTTGTAATATATCCGAAGGTGAAATCACAAAGGATGTGGAAAAATTTTTTATTAAATTATTTGTTCCTTTGGATGATTCGCTGTAAATATTATTGGGAACGGCATAGAGGTTTCTGCTGTAGTTAATTGTATAGTCTGCGGTTATCAATGCTCCGCTTTGAGCGGGTGCTTCTGTAATAAGTGCCCCTTTAGATAACCCTGCAATTATTCTGTTTCTTTGAGGAAAATGAAATTTTTCGGGTTTTGAATTATAAGTATATTCGGAAATTATTAAACCGTTTTTATTTATAATGTTTTGTGCCAAATCCAAATTTAGTTTGGGATAAATATTACCAAGACCGCTGCCCAATACAGCTATGGTTTTTCCTTCAGCAGCTAAAGCTCCTTTATGCGCTATTGCGTCCAAGCCGGCGGCAAGTCCGCTGACAATTGTCAGACCGGCTTCTGCAAGTTTTTTTGAAAAATCAAAAGTAACTTGTTCACCGTATTGCGAAGGATGTCTTGTGCCCACTACGGCAATACATTCGCTGTTTAAAAGAGCGATATCTCCTTTACAAAATAAGCAAAAGGGAGGATCGGGAATTTCGAGCAGCATTTTCGGATAATTCTGAGAAATTACCGTAACGCACGTTATTCCTTTATTTTCGTAAAAACTGAAAATTTCTTCAAAAAATTCCGGTTTTATGGAATTTAATACTTTATCGTAATATTGTTTATCTAATTCGTTAAAAATATCAAGGTTATCGGATATAAAAACATTCAAATCATCGTATTGATTTATATTTTCACTCAAATAATATCTGTCTTTATCCGAAAGTCCTTTTAAAGATGCTAACCAAATTAGATTCTTTTCTTTAGCATTATACAATGTTTTTTCCTCCGGAAATTTTTTCGGTATTTCTGAACTGTATGGCTTCTGCAATGTGAGTTGTTTCTATATTTTTACAATTTTCAATGTCGGCTATGGTTCTTGCCACTTTTAAAATTCTATTAACTCCTCTTGCCGTTAAAGCATATTTTTTATATGCCAATTCGAGGATAAGCTCCGAATCTGAATCGAGTTTGCAAAATTTTTTCAAATGAACGGAAGTCATTTGCGAATTTGTGTATATACCGTAATCTTTAAATCTATCCATTTGAATTGTTCGGGCATTTTCTACCCTTTTTCTAATGACGGCACTGGTTTCCGCCTCTAAACTGTCGGATAATTCGCTGTATTTAACATTATCGACTTCGACATGTAAATCTATTCTGTCCATTAAAGGTCCTGACAGCTTATTTAAATAATTATGTATTTGATTGGGCGAACATTTACATACTCTGTCTTGTGAACCGTAATTTCCGCAGGGACATGGATTCATACTTGCGATTAAAATAAAATTGGCAGGATATTCTACAGTAAGCATCGACCTTGAAATGGTAATAACTTTATCCTCCAAAGGCTGCCGCAACGTTTCTAATGTATGTCTCGGATATTCCGGTAATTCATCTAAAAACAAAACTCCGTTATGTGCAAGGCTGATTTCTCCCGGATGTGCGTATTTCCCTCCGCCTGCCAATGCAGGTATAGTTATAGTATGGTGGGGAGAACGAAAAGGTCTGGTTTTAACTATTCCGACATTGTTATCGAGTAATCCCGCTATAGAATGTATTTTGGTTACTTCCAAAGCTTCCTCAAAAGACATAGGCGGCAGAATTCCCGGAACGCAACGGGAGAGCATCGTTTTTCCCGAGCCGGGAGGTCCGCACATAATCACGTTATGCCCTCCGGCGGCGGCAATTTCCAAAGCTCTTTTAGCCAAACGTTGACCTTTGACATTGCAAAAATCTTCGCCGTATGAATTCACGCTTTCCGAATCTAAAACATATTCCGATTGTTTTATAGGTATTAATTCCTCTTTTCCCGAAAGTTTATTTATAAGATCTTTTAAATTAGGAAAAGCGTATATTTTCATTCCGTTTATATAGCCTGCTTCTTTAGCGTTATCTTCGGGAATAATTGCCG
>CASEPJ010000140.1 GCA_949289715.1 uncultured Clostridia bacterium | reverse complement strand
TATAAATTATAAAATTTTTTTGCATTTTAACATTAATAAATTAAAAATCTATAGTTTTTTATAAAAGTTATATTGTAGCCGACATAAAAAATTTAATTTTTTTTAAAAAAATAATGCCGTTATGTTCTAAAATTTTAAGTTGCTTTATAGAATAATATTAAGTCAACAGACAAATTTTGGAGGTAAAAAACAATGGCTGTTCAACCTGAATTTCAATTTTTAAGAAACGATTGCAAAAAACAAACGGGAAAAGTACAAGCGGTGGTAGAAGGTAAAATAAATTGCCCAAAAGATATCGCAAGGGTTATAAGCGTAAATGCGGACAGTTCGGTATTGTCGTATGAAGTGTTGAACGGTGAGGTTGCATTAAACGGTAGAGTGAACTTCAAAGTTCTCATATTAGACACTTTCGGAGATGTTCAATGTCTTGATTATAATGCAGATTTCGAGGAAAAAATTAAAGACGACAATATAAAAAGTTATTGTAAACCCTATGTACATACCTGTATAACCGATACCGAAATAGTTTCCGTCAATTCTTCTAAAATTACTATTGCGGCAGTTGTCGAAAACAGTGTGGATTGCGTATGCAGCATGGAGTTGAATTATCTTTCCGGCGGGGAAGGCTTGCTAATTCAAAAAGAACACGCATTAACTAACGTGCTTGTAGGTAATTCGAACGAGATTATCACTCAGAGCGAAGAGGTTAGCATTAAAGACTCTGTCAAAGATATTTTATATTGCGAAGGCAGGGTGGTTATTGACAATGTGGAAAGTTTAAACGACGCAATTTCTGTTTCCGGTTTTATGTTTGCCGATATTTGTTATACTTATTCTAACGAATATGTAGGGGTTAAAAATATGTGTGCCGAAATACCGTTCAATCAGGAAATACAAATAGAATCTGTTGAAACGGGAGATAAAGTTTGCGCCAATGCTTTGTTGAAAAACATTAAAGCAGTAATTGACGAGGATTTCGGTGAAAAGGACAATACCGTTAAAATTAATACGGATATTTTATTGTCTGCAAGTGTATACAGAGAAAGCGACAGTGAAGTGGTAAACGATGCTTTTTCTCTTTCCAACGAAATTGCTTTAACGGGCGAAACTTTACAATATAATAGATTTTTATTCCCCTTCTACAGTGCTCATTCAGTAGACGGCAGTGCTACTTTGGAAGAAGAATTGCCCTCAATAGCAAAAATAGAATGTTGTTGCGGTTCAAGGGTGAATATTGCCAATATAATTGCCGGAAACGGAACGGTAACAGTCGAAGGAGTGGTAAACACGGGAGTAATTTATAATTCTTTCGAAGAAAACGGTTTGAATTCTGTGGAAGTGGAACTGCCTTTTTCTGTCAATATGAATGCAAAAGACGTTTTGGATTGTCATAAGATTACCGGCAGGGCGATAGTTAGCGATATATCGGCAAAACAGAGAAAAGGCAGAGAAGTGGATATTACGGCAATGCTGAAGTTTGAATTTAACGTGGATAATCAATCGAGCGTTTACGGTATTACCGCAATAGAAGAAAAAGAACCGCTTGCGTTCGAAAAACCTGCAATCAGCATTATTTTCGCCAAAGAAGGTCAAACGCCATGGGATATAGCAAAGAAAATAAAAATAGAACCTTCTAAAATAAAAGCGGGCAACGGCGAAACTTTTAAAGAAAATGAAAAAATAATAGTCTACAGACAATTAGTTTAATTTGCATCACCCCCTTTCAGAGTATTAAAAGGGGGTGTTTTTAATTGATAAATCTTAATTGATTTGTTATAATATATAAAAATCGAAAAGCAGGGTGTAATTTTGAAAGAAATAACCGTAAAGTGTTACGGAAAAATAAATTTATCGTTAAATATAACAGGTATAAGAGATGACGGATTCCATTTATTGGATATGATTATGGCATCCGTCGATATTTGCGATTGTATAAAAGCAAAAAAAACCGATAAAAAAGGCATTACTTGTCTTGGTAATGTCGGATTTGTTAAATCCAATTCTGCTTATAAAGCTGCAGAGGCCGTTTGTTCCGAATTCGGCATTGACGGAGTCGAGTTGGAAATAGAAAAAAATATTCCTGTTTCTGGCGGATTAGGCGGTTCTTCCGCAGATGCCGTGGGTATTATTTTAGCTTTGGAAAAATTGTTTGCAATCCACGATAAAATAAAATTGAATGAAATTGCAAACTCAATAGGCAGTGATATTTCTTTTATGATGAAAGGCGGCTATGCCAGGGTAAAAGGCATAGGCGATGCAGTGGAGTTTTTCGATTGCGAAACGCCTTTAAACATTGTAGCTTTAAAACCCGCCAAAGGGGTAAACAGCAGAAAATGTTATGAACAGTTCGACGAAATTTCTCAACCCGGCATTATTTCTGACAATAATGTTTTACAGCAAGCCGTAATAAAAAACGATTTGTTTGCCGTAGCAGGCAATCTCAAAAATATGTTATATAAACCGGCATCAACTATATTGCCCGAAATAGAAAAACTTTATAAAATATTATTAAGTTATAAGCCTTTGGCGGTCAATATGAGCGGCAGCGGCAGTACAGTTTATGCATTGATGAACGACGAAAATTCTGCGGCGGAACTTGAGAAAAAATTAAAAAACCGTTTTTGTTTTTGCAAAGCTTTAAAAACGGTTAATAAAGGCATAGAATATATTTTTTCCGAATAAAATAAAATTTTTAATTGATTAATTCTTCATAACTTGATGTCAATATTTTTTTCAATGCATCGTAATACACGTCGCACATAAATTCGATTTCATCTAACGTCATATATTCGTGGTCTGTATGTGCGGAATTATTGTCTCTGACAGGACCGAAGGCAACGGCATATTTCAGCGCACGGGCATAAGTGCCTCCTCCTATGGCAAGGGCTTCTTCGTTTGTTTTTGAAAATTTATTGTAAGAGGATAGCAAAGTTTTTATTAAATTGGAATTTTTATCTACATAAAGCGGGTCTTGGTTTGTTTTTAAAATAACTTCTGCTCCTTTTGGAATTACACATTTAATACGGTTTAAAATATTTTCTTTTTTAAAGCTGACGGGGTAACGCACGTCAAAGCCTATAGTTAAATGAGTATCGGTTTGAAGGGCATTTGCAACGTTTAAAGTCAGTTTGCCGCTTTTTTCGTCTTCAATATTTAAATTTAATCCCGAGCCGTCCGTTTTTATACGGGACAAAAATTCCAATATTTTGTTATCTTCATATTTATTAATTTCTTTGATAATTTTAATGAGCGCATTATCGCCTTCATTAGGCGTGGAAGCATGTGCCGGCTTACCCGTTTTCGTTAACGTTTTGCCGTTAAGGGTGGCACTTGCATAATCTGGTACGGCATTATATCTATTTTTTACATTTAAAGATTTGATTTTTTCGGAATAAAAAGGGAACTGTATGTCAAAATGGATAATACCTTTTTCCGCATATATAACGGGAAAATCCGCATCGGGTGCTATTCCGAAATCCGCAATTTCTCCTTTTAGTTTTTTATAATGATTTATGCAGTTCCAGCCACTTTCTTCGTCCAGCCCGAAAATTACTTTTATTTTATGTCGGGGAACGATACCTTCCTCTTTTAATTGATTTAAAATATGAAGAATAGCCACGGTTGGGCATTTATCGTCTAAAACGCCTCGACCTACCAATTTATTGTCTATTATTTTTGCGTTGAAGGCACTTTCGAAACCTGTGGCGGGCATAACATCCAAATGACACAATACGGCAAAGGTTTTTTCTCCGCTGCCGTACATACATTCTCCGATATAATTATCGTAATTATTGCAGGAAAATCCCATAGATTCGGCTAATTGAAGCGTGAAATCGAGGGCTTTTGAAACTTCTTTACCGAAAGGATGGTTTTCTGTAGGGGTATCTTTTACGCTTTTGATATTTACGAGTTTTATAGTATCTTCAATGATTTTTTTTATTATATTTTTCTTCATAAATACACCTTTTAGTTTTTATATAATTATTATACCACAATATCGCAAATGAGCTGCATTTTATTTTACTTTTTTTAACTATTTTGTTAAAATACTTGTGTAAAAATTTGTTAATAAATCAATTAATTTATTATATTACTTTTACACGGCAAATTTAATTTTATACCTAATAACTTATAAGAGGAATTATGAATAATCAAAAGATGAACGTTCACGAAGGACATAGAGCCAGGCTTAGAGAAAAAGCACATAAAGGCGGTACCGAAAATATGCCCGACCACGAGCTTTTGGAAATTCTTTTATATAACACCAATACAAGGTGCGATACGAATCCGATAGCGCACAGGTTGTTAGACGAGTTCGGCTCTATAGTAAATATTTTTGATGCGAAAAAGGAATCTTTATTAAAAGTCGAAGGAATAGGAAAAGAGTCGGCAGTTCTTTTAAAAGCGGTAAAAGAAATTATTACCAGATATAACGTAGGTAAAATGAAAGTCAGTGAAAATTTGGACACTTTTGAAAAAGTAAAAAAATTTATAATATCCAAATTTGTTAATTTGACGGAAGAAAGATTTTATGTTATTTGTTTGAACAATAATTATAAATATATTGATGGTAAATTTTTGTCGGATGCGGGTACTCCAACGGAAAGTATTTTTTATACGAGAGACGTTGCCCATTATGTATTGAATGTGAACGCCGTTCATGTAATATTGGCACATAATCATCCCTCGGGAGAAATTTATCCCTCTTATGACGATATTAGAATGACAAGAAGTTTAAAAAATATTTTGGCTCCGCTCGGTGTAAGGGTGGATGACCATATAATAGTCGGTCAGGATGATGCATATAGCATGAAACACGATATGCATTGCGATGTATTCGACGAATAACGGAGGCTATATGGAAAAATTGCAGGTTAGAACAAGATTTGCTCCCAGCCCTACCGGGTTTATGCATATAGGAAATTTAAGAACGGCATTATATGCTTATCTATATGCTAAAGCAAATGACGGAAAATTTATTTTAAGAATCGAAGATACGGACAGAGAAAGGGAAGTGGAAGGTGCGGTTGAAGTTATTTATCGCACTCTTAAAGCTGCCGGAATTAAAGCCGACGAAGGTCCGGATATAGGCGGAGATTATGGACCCTATATTCAGAGCGAAAGAAAAAATATTTATGCGGAATATGCAAAAAAACTGGTAGATTTAGGGGGAGCTTATTATTGTTTTTGCGATAAAGAGCGATTGGAATCTTTAACCGACGAAAACGGTAACAGAAAATACGATAAGCATTGCCTTCATCTCTCTAAAGAGGAAATTCAAAAAAAACTTGATTTAGGAGTGCCTTATGTTATAAGGCAAAATATACCTTTAAGCGGAATTACCGAATATGAAGATATGGTCTACGGTAAAATTACGGTAGATTGTGCCGACCTTGAAGATAATATTCTTTTGAAATCGGACGGAATGCCCACATATAATTTCGCCAATGTGGTTGACGACCATCTTATGAAAATTACACACGTTATAAGGGGAAATGAATACTTGTCTTCAACCCCTAAATATAACCTAATATATAAAAGTTTCGGGTGGGAACATCCTTATTATATGCATCTGCCTCCCATTATGAAAGATGCGACGAGAAAGTTATCCAAACGTTACGGCGATGCCAATTTCGAAGATTTTATAGAAAAAGGCTATATTCCCGAAGCCATAGTAAACTATATTGCGCTTTTGGGGTGGAGTCCTAAACAAAACAAAGAAAAAATGAGCATGCAAGAACTCATAGAGCTTTTTTCGGTTGATGGTTTATGTAAAGATTCCTCCATTTTCGACGAAGCTAAATTGAGGTGGTTGAATTTTGAATATATAAAGGAAATGAGCGATGAAGAATATTTAAAACACGCAAAACCTTGGTTTGACAAATCGGATGTCGAAGGAATGGATTTGTTGTATTTAAGTAAACTTCTAAAAACAAGAACCGAAGTTCTTTCCGAAATTCCTGAGAAACTCGAATTTTTAAAAGAGTACGACGAAAACTTTGATTTGGAATTGTTTACTCATAAAAAAATGAAAACCGATAAATCTACCGTAAAGCCGGCTTTGCAAGCGGTAAGGGAAAATTTAAGTAAATTACAGGATTTTAGTGAGGAAAATATACATTCGGTTTTATTGAAAACGGTGGAAGAAACGGGTTTGAAAAACGGGCAGGTGCTTTATCCCGTGCGTATTGCGGTTACAGGAGTTGCCAATACTCCTGGAGGTGCTACAGAGATGATTTATATTCTTAAAAAAGAAGAAACATTAAAAAGGCTGGATGCCGCAATTAAAAGATTGGATTAATATTGTATTCGAAAAATATATTCTACTAATTTAACCTTTTTTTAATTTATTTATTAAGGCAGTTTATAAATTAAAAAAAATACAATGCAATTAAAATTAATGTGTTCATTAAATAAGTTTGATTTATAAACCTCGATAGTTACATTTAACTTTTCAATACAATAAAAAATTAAATAATTATTATTCACATACAGGCGTTAATTGCGCCTGTATTCATTTTGTTTAAAACAGGCGGTAAAATAGAAAGTGAATATTAAAGCGAAAAACAGATTAAACGATTTCGGCAACGATAAAATGCTTCCCCTACTATTGAAGTTAATTATTCCGTCCATGTTGGCGCAATTGGTTAATGTTCTTTATTCTATAGTCGACAGAATATTCATAAGTCAAATGCAAAACGGAGAACTTGCGCTTGCGGGGGTAGGTTTGTGCGGACCTATAGTAACTCTTATTACTTCGTTCAGTTTTCTATTAGGGCTCGGAGGTGCGCCGTTGCTTTCAATGAAATTGGGGGAAAACGATAAGACATCCGGCGAAAGAATAATATTTAATTGTTTTTGCGCATTAATTGTAGTTTCTCTATTGCTGACCGGCT
>CASEPJ010000139.1 GCA_949289715.1 uncultured Clostridia bacterium | reverse complement strand
TGATTTCTCCCTCAGAATTGAAATTGCCAAAATATATGATTGACACACTAAATAAAGCCGGAGCAAGTTATATTGTAACCGACGATATGGAAGAATATATGTCGGAATTAGATATTTTGTATATGACTCGTGTTCAAAAAGAGAGATTTGACGACATTGCCGACTACGATAAAGTTAAAGATTGTTATATTCTCACCCAGGAAAAATTAAAAACAGCAAAAGAATCAATGAGAATACTGCATCCGTTGCCGAGGGTTAACGAAATTTCTCGAAAAGTTGATGACGATAAAAGAGCCGCATATTTTAGACAAACGGGGAACGGTAAACTTATGAGGATGGCATTGATTTTAAAATTATTCGACAGTTTGGATTATAAAGAGAACAGAGTTAAAGGTACTCCTATTGCTAATTTAGTGTGCAATAATCCTAAATGCATAACTCATAAAGAGCAGGAGCTGGATCAATCGTTTATAAAATCGGATAAGGGAGAAGATATTTATAAATGTGTTTATTGCGAAAATGAAATTAAATTAAAAACGGATAAATAAAGGTAATTTCTTTAAATAATTTTGGTTAATTATAAAATGTTTTATTTATATTAGTTTTGCATAAAACTTATGAAGCAATAATTGAAATTTAATTATAATTAATTATATAAAAATAACGCCTTTAAAAAGGCGTTATTTTTATACTATGTTAGACATAAAACTAAATATCAACAAATTTACGATTTATTTAAACGGAAAGTTTTATTAAATCTTCCATGGAATATAAACCGTTATTTTGATTAATCAAAAACTCAGCAGCTTTTAAAGCGCCACAAGCAAATAAATCCTTATTTTGTGCCGAGTGAGTAATGGTAAGTATTTCATCGTCGTTAATAAAGAGAACTTCGTGTTCGCCGGAAATAGTTCCGCCTCTGACGGCACTTATGCCGATTTCATTTTTTCTCTTTCCGCTTGAGGAATTTCTTCCAATTAAAAGCTCTTTTTCGTTGTTAAAAACGGAATTTATGGATTTAGCTATAGTTAATGCGGTGCCGGAAGGGGCATCGACTTTTTCCCTATGATGTTTTTCTATTATTTCTATGTCGCTGTTACTTAAAATTTTCGAACAAAATTTACAAAGATACACCATTAAATTTATTCCGAGAGAAAAATTCGAAGCTTTGAAAACTCTGTGATTTTTTGAAAACTCTGTGATTTTTTGTTCTTGTTCGTTTGAATAACCGGTAGTTGCTATAACCGTTGCGGCATTTATTCTATCAGATAAACTCAATAAATCGTCTAAAGAATCGGGACGCGAAAAATCGATAATTACATCCGCATTTAAATTGCATTCTCTGCCGGATTTAAAAAGTGGAAAGGGCATAGTAAAATTATCCGCAAATTTATCTATACCTGCTACAATTTCTATATTGTTTTTTTCGGCGTTTTTTATTAAAGTTTTACCCATTTTACCGCCGGCACCGTAAATAATTATTTTCATATTAACCTCAATTAAATTAAATTCCATTTTTTTAATTCGGAAATAAGCACTTTTTTATTATCTTCTTCCATTTCGGTTAAGGGAGCACGCAGCTTTCCGCATTCAAATCCCATTAAGTTCAAAGCTGTTTTTACGGGAATAGGATTAACTTCAATAAAAAGTGCGTCCGTAATTTCAGATAAGGTATTATGTATTTGCTCCGCTTTTAAAACATTTCCGTTTTTAAATTCGCTGCAAACTTTATTCACAACGTCAGGTAAAACATTGGATACCACGCTTATAACGCCGGCACCGCCAAGTTCGAGAGTTTTATAGTTTAATTTATCGTCTCCGCTGTAAATATCTAATTTTCCTTCTACCGCTTCAAAAAGTTTTTTTAACTGTTCCAAATTTCCCGCAGCTTCTTTAATGGCTTTCAGGTTTTTTATGCCGCACATATTTTTAGCCGTATCGGGTAAAATATTAACACCTGTTCTCGAAGGTACATTATATGCAATAATGGGTATGGAAACATTGTCGGAAACTGTTTGATAATATTGTATTAATCCGTTTTGGGTGCATTTATTATAATAGGGGGTTACAACGAGCAGGGCATCGGCACCTATGGACTCGGCATAAACTGATGATTCAACGACATTTTTAGTGCAATTTCCGCCCGTACCGCAAATAACAGGTATACGTTTATTTACGGTTTTAATTGCAAATTGCATAACTTCGTGTTTTTCCTCCGTCGTCATTGTGGGAGGTTCTCCCGTGGTTCCGCAAATTACTAAAGCTTTTGTCCCGTTTTTTATCTGAAATTCAATTAGTTTTTTTAATGTGTCATAATTGACTCCCGATTGTGTAAACGGAGTTATCAATGCAGTTCCGCTGCCGTAAAAAATGCTCATTTTATTTTCTCCTAAATAAATAAAATAGATATATAAAAGTTATTTTTTTATAAATTATTAAATAAAATAACTTATATCAAAACTTATATTATTATTAACAAAATAATACCTAACAAATAGGTGTATATATTGTTATTTAAGTATAAAAGGTATTTATATTTTTAATATGCAATTTTAACTTATTTAATAAATTTGCATTATAAAAATTATTTACTCCATTTTTTTATTAAAAGTTCTGCAATTTGAACTGCGTTGGTTGCGGCACCTTTTCTAATATTGTCGGCTACTACCCATAAATTTACGCCGCTTTCTACGCTGTCGTCTATTCTTACACGGCCAACATATACAGGGTCTGTGTCTGCAATTAGCAGGGGCATCGGGTAAACGTTGTTTTTAACGTCATCCTGCAAAATAATACCGGTGCCGTTTTTTAAAGCGTTTTTTACACCTTCTAAAGTACATGGCTTTTCGAATTCGACGTTAATCGATTCGCTATGCCCGTAAGTGACAGGTACTCTGACCGTTGTTGCCGTAATTTTTAATGTAGGGTCGCCGAAAATTTTTCTTGTTTCGTTAATCATTTTTTCTTCTTCTTTAGTGTATCCGTTTTCAAGAAATACATCTATATGGGGAATTACGTTGCCATATATAGGATAGGGGAATTTTTTAGGTGATTCTCCTTTTGCACCGTCAACCAAGTCCAAATATCCTTGTCTTCCTGCACCGGAAACAGCTTGATAAGTGGAATAAATAATTCTTTTTATGCCGAAAGTGTCGTATAAAGGTTTTAAAGCAACAACGGCTTGAATAGTGGAGCAGTTGGGATTAGCTATTATTCCTTTGTTCCAATCCACATCGTCGGGATTTACTTCGGGTACTACCAAAGGAACGTCTTTATCCATACGCCAACAGCTTGAATTGTCGATTACTACGGCGTTTTGTGCGGCAAAAACGGGTGCAAAAGTTTTACTTGTAGATGCACCTGCGGAAAACAAAGCAATATCGACTTTAATTTTTTTGATATTTTCTTCGTTTAATTCCATTACGGTATAATCTTTTCCGAAAAATTTAACCTTTTTTCCTGCACTTTTTGCCGATGCAAATAAATAATAATTTTCTACGGGAAGATTTCTTTCTTCCAGCACTTGCAAAAATTTACCGCCTACCATTCCGGTTGCTCCTACAACCGCAATATTGTACTTTTTCATATCTATACCTCTTAATAAAATTAATAAATTTTTAAAAGAAAGGGCAGTGTAACACACTGCCCGCAATTACATTATTTAATGCCAGTAGTGCTCCGTTAGTAAACGACAGTTATAAAGGTTTTAACCTTTATACCCAGGTTTATGCACGTTGCAGCATGCATATCCTTCGGCATAGATGTCCTTTCGCCGTAAATACTGCAATAATTTAATACGGTTACTTATACTCATATGCTCCTCTAATAGCAGACATATTATATCATTAATTTATAGCTTTGTAAACAATTTTCTATAATTAAAATAATTTATTTGCAATAATTTTTAAAATAGAGTAAAATATTATAAATAATTAATTATAAATAAATTAAAGTGAATAAATTAAAGTGAATAAATTAAAGTGAATAAATTAAATTTAAGTTTCATTTGTTTATAATTTATTAAATTTTCATAATGAAAAAGTAAAACAATTTATGTTTGTTAAATTAATACATTAAAAGGAAAATATGGTAGAACAGGAAAAGAAAAAATTATTAGATAGAATATCTGTAGAAAACGAGACGATATCGGATATAGCAAAATTCAGATTGCCTTCATCAAGAAGGGAACAATTTGGTGAAATTTTTAAAACAAGGTTTTTCACTTTGGTTTTTATAAACCTTATAATGTTAGTGTTTTTTTTACCGCTGATTGCTGATATAATTATTAAGAAAGTTCTTACCGAATATTACGGAAGCGCTTTTCCTTATTCGGGTAATTTGGGAATGGGTTTTCCGGGAGTAAATTATATAATTCAGGAAGGTAATACTCAATTAATTTTATTGAATTTTAAAGTGGCACTGGCTATGATTCCATGTATTTTAATTGCCACGCCTTCTATTGCCGGTTGTCTTTACGTTTTACGAAATCTTATGTGGGGAGAAGGAGTACAGCTTTGGCCTGATTTTTGGAAAGGTATTAAAGTTAACGGGAAACAAACATTTTTTACTATGATACTTGTGGCTATGGTGGTTTTTATGACTAACTATAATATTAATGTTTTCCCTGCCGTCTCGATACTTTCGGATACAGGCAATGTAATTGTTGCCGTAGCAACATGGATAATAGTATTTTTGATGATTATGGTTATTATGTATATGCTAACGCAGATAAACAATTATAATCTAAAATACAGTCAGATTATCAAAAATTCGGTTTTATTTATGATTGCATTGTTTCCTAAAAATATTTTGGTTATTTTTCTGACTTTGCTACCTTTTATATTAATGAGTATTTTCCCTGCATTGCAATTCGTAATATTGTTGCTTTACGGATTTTTAGGTCTGTGTTTTACATTATTGATTTGGTCTTTATATACACAATCTGTATTTGACCGTTTCGTAAATGAAAAAATAGATCCTTCATTTAAAAATAAAGGTATTTATTCAAAAGAACATTATGACGAAATTATTAATGAAAAAAGGAGAAAAGCTTCTCAGGCAGTAAGATATGCCAATCCTAAAAAGAAAAAGAAAGTTCTTTCGGAAAATAGCGATAAAAACTTTTCTCCGCTTTCAGATACTTATTCCCGTGATGATTTATTGAATCTTCAAAAGGAGAAGGAAGAAATTATTAACGAAGAAGTAGAAACCATTGAAGAAAAGTTTAGAGAAATTGAAGAAATTATGCAAAACAGAGGCGACGAACTTTTGGAGGGCATTATCGACAAAGAAGATGATTTTTTAAAAAATTCTGACACAGAAGAATTTGAATCCGATAACAATATGACAATAAGCGATGACGCTAAGACGGATAATTTTGCTCAAAAAGAGGAAAATAGCAATTCGCAAAGCAGAGAGAATACAAATGAGCAATTATTTTAATTCGAACAAACCGTATTCTCAATTTTCATATATTTACGATAAACTTATGTCGGACTATCATTATGAGGATATTATTTTATATATTTTAAATAATGTTTCTAATTTAAAAAAGGGTCTCGATATTGGCTGCGGTACGGGTAAAATATCATATGAACTTGCTAAATGCGGTATGGAGATGATAGCGGTAGATGCTTCGGCAGATATGCTACAAAACAGAAAAATTCATAAAAACATTATTTATATAAATGAGGATATAAATAAATTTAAACTGTTACATAAAGTAGATTTTATAATCGCAATGTGTGACGTAGTAAATTATATAGCAGATTTAAATAGTTTTTTTTCTAAAGTTAAAAATTTTCTCAAGGCAGACGGAATATTTATTTTCGATATTTCTCCCGAAAGCAAATTGAGAGCGATGGATGAAAATATATATTTTCTCGACGATGATAATATAACATATTTCTGGAAAAATAAATTATTGAATAACAATTTAAAAATGGACATAACTTTTTTTGAAAAAGTAAACGGCGGTTTATATAAGCGTTATGACGAAGAACACAGTCTTTACGTTCATAGTTTTGACGACATTGAAAAAAAATTAAAACAAAACGGTTTTAAAATTTCCGAACAAAAATTTATATTCGACGGTTTAAAAGAGGAAACCGTTACAAAAAGAGTTTTATATAAATGTATTTTGGCAGATTAAATATAAATTGATTTTTAAAGTCTTGGTAATGATATGGATAAAATAATTAAAGCTTTAGCATATGATAAATCCGTTCAAATATCTTTGATTAACGGTAAAAATATAGTTGAAAAAGCCAGGCAATTACATAATACATCGCCTTTGGCGACCGTGGCTATAGGAAGAAGTCTGCTTATAACTTCTCTTATGGCGGCAGATTTAAAAAATAATGACGATAAATTATCTGTTACGATTAAAGGGGACGGGCCTATAGGGACAATTATTGTTGCAGCTAATTATGGTGGAAATGTAAGGTGCAGCGTAACAAATCCCTCCGTTTATTTGCCGTTTACTCAAAACAATAAATTTGACGTACCTGCGGCAATCGGCAAAGGAGAAATTTCCGTAATAAAAGATATGGGCTTAAAATACCCATATACCGGTAATTGCGAAATAGCTACTGGAGAAATAAGCGAAGATTTTGCCTTTTATTTTCTAATAAGCGAACAAACTCCTTCCGCCGTATCTTCCGGTGTTATGTTAGACGAAAAAAATTGCGTAAAAAGTGCGGGAGCGGTTGTAATTAAGCCTCTGCCTTTTACTTCAGATGAAATATTAGCGGATTTAGAGCAAAAAACTTTCGAATTTAAGAATATTTCGGGACTTTTAAAGGGAAAATCCGGCGAAGATATATTAAACGAAATTTTTAAGGACAAAGGTTTGGAAATTACTCAAGTTTTGTTTCCTGAATATAAATGTAATTGCAGCAGAGAAAGAATGGATGCTTTGTTAGTAAGTATGAATAAATCCGATTTATACGAAACTTTAAAAGAATATAAAAAAGTGGAAATTATATGCCATTTTTGCGAGAGCAAATATGAGTATTATAAAGAAGATTTAGATAAGTTGTTTAATAAAGGTATTCATTCTTAAGGGGAATAACATGGGAAAGAAATTGTATATGGAAAACATATCAAAAGATGATTTATCCGTTTTAGGCAGCGATTATTTGGCAGACTGTTCGTATAACCTCGGCATAAATATTCTTAACAGAGCGATAGAACAAAAGAGCGAACAAGCTGCAATCACTTTGGCTTCCTTTTATATTTCTTGGGGGAATTTTTTTGCAGCCATAAAAATTTTAAACCAAGGATTGACCTATGCCGTAAATAAAGCGGAGTTTTATTTATTGCTTGCTCATTGTTACAATAATTTAAACGAACATAATTTGTCCGAATATTATTGCGGTGAACTTTTTTATGAAAAGCAGGGTAAACCTTTCGTTTTAACAATTCCCGATTCGGTTGATTTCGAAAATGATAACTTTGATAATTATAACGATTTTAAAATTCTTCCGAAAAAAGAAGAAAGGGATACAGATAATAAAATAGAAGAAGCTTCGTTGTTATATGAAAAAGGGAATTACGAAAGTTGCCTTAAAATTTTAAAAGGAATTAAAGGGAATTATAAGGAATCTAAACGTAACAATTTAAAACTTATGTGTTATTTGCTTACCGACCAAAACGATAAAGCATATAACTACGCTAAAAAGTTTTACGAAACACATAATAAAAAAGATTTAAATTCTTTAGGCTTTTTGGTATGTCTTGCAAAAGACAAAAAAGAAAAAGATAAATATATAAAAGATTTAATAAATTATAAAGTTAAAGAAGATGACGATTATTACAGACTTGCAACAATTGCATATGAATGTCAGCTTTACGATTTATCTTTATATAATTTTGAGGAAGCGATTTCGCAGGAAGGGCCGGACGCCGAATTATACGTTTCCGCCGCAGTTTCCGCAGCGGGAGCAAAAAAGTATTATTTAGCATTACAATATGCGGAATTATCCAAGTTTTTAGATGATAAATCAGAGTTTTTATCTGCCGTACTTATGAAAAAAATTAAAAAACTACAGAACGGTGAAAAACCGGTATTTCCCGTTTTGGCGTTTTTAGAAGAATCCGAAATGCAATTTTATAAAAATAATTTGCTTTTTATATTGGAATCCGGTAATTTCAGCGGAAAGGATTTTAAAAACGGCAGTTTTAAAAGAAAACAATTGTATTGGCTTTTGAATAATTATCCCTCCGAAGACCTACTTATTATCGCAACGCTTGCGGAAAAATTAAATCTTTTGGAACTATTGGATTTGTTTAATGAAAGGTTGTTGGCTTATGAAATAGAGGAAGAACAAAAAATATATATTATAGCTAATTATATTATCAAAAACGAAACTTTTTCCTGTTATTTCTTTTCTAAAGAAGCGAAATTAAAGAAATTAGAGTATTCTCCGCTTCCTCAAAATATTATAAACGTGGGTTTTTGCATTTCCCTTGCAATATTAATAGTTATGGGAGCTGATTTTCAGGAGTTGAAAAACTGTACTTTGAAAATAAATAATTTTGTTTCGTTGAATCAAATAGATAAGAAATATGCCGGTTTGTTGCTTATTATGAAATATGCAAAACGTTCATTGGTGGAAAAATATTGTAACGAATTTATGTTGGATATTGATAAAGCATCTCAATATTTTGAAATATTAAATAAGAGCTGCAATTAAAATTATTTGCTAAAAAAATTATAAGGTATTAATATGATTGATTTTGATAATTTATTTGAAAATTTTTTAATTGATTATTTAAAAAAGAATCCCGAAAAATTTGCCGATTATGAGGAAATGGAGAATTCCACCGGGATAATTTATGCATTATGGAGAAATACATCCTTAAAAGAAATTGACGGAAAAACACCCAATCAATTTTTTTCCGATATGGCCACAGAGGAATTGTTGACTTTGGCAGAACAATATATAAAAAACAATATCGGCTTACCAATGATTTTAACAGATGCCATAGAAGAAGCGAAAGACGAAGAAGCTTTATTGAAAAAATTGAAAATTACCGATGAGGACGAACTTAAATTTATTATTGTAAATTCCATTAAATCGGATATTGCCGTTGATTATGCCATAAATGAAATTTTTACAAGCAAAGACGAAGAATTTAAAAATCTTTTGGCAGAATATCTTTCGGACAATAAACCGGAAGTGGTAAATAAGTTAATCGATTCGTATAAAAAATATAAATCCGACGAAGATATTGTTATGGATATCCTTACCTCCTATGAAGTTAATCCGAAAACTACTCAACTTTTAAAAGATTTTATTTTAGAGGGTAAAAACCTTCAGCTTATGGGTGCTTATGCAACTAGATATAAAGATTCATCTTTAATAGAACCTATTAAACAAGCTGCAAAGAAATATAAAATAAATTATGCGGAATTTATAGAATTGAGGAACGCCGTAGAATCTTTGGGGGGAGATTGGGATATTATGATAGACGTTTCAAACGACGAAACTTATAAAAAAATTAAAAATATAATCGACTGACAGAGGCTTTTTATGGGAATAGCAATACCTTTGTTTCTTCTATTTGAATTGAATATATTATATTTATTCTTTAATATTGTGAATTTCAAAAAAATAGCGTTTATAATTTCTGCAGTGAATATCATTGCTATAATAACCCTCTATTTTACCGACTTAAGCAACGACAATGAAATTATAAGTTTATTTTTGTCAACCGTTTGCTTTATAGTATTATATCTTTTGTTTAATAAAACCAAAAATAATGAAACTTCGGATATTTTTTACTGCGGGTTTCAATATCTGTTTGCTTATACAATGGGACTTCTGCTGATTTTATATATACCTTATTTGATAATGTCAGAATCGTTTAAATATACTATAATAATAAATTCGACGGTAATAATTTTAAATCTTCTTTATTCGATATTTTTCATAATAGTATATTACAGAACGAAAAAATCCGATATAATGCCGTTAAAATTCAATTATATATTAAGGTTGATTATTTCGGGATTGTTGTTACTTGTTTTTACGGTTTTGCTGGCATATATAAAATTCATGTTTGAAAATTCACTATTATGGATAATATTCTTACCCGTAATACTTATCGATATAATATTTTTTATACTTAATTTTTCCTATAAATTATCTCTATCGGGAGACAGCATTGTTATAAGATGCGGTAATTTCGGTAAATTCTTTAGAATACAATATCCTGTAGACATTAAATATTCGGATATTAAAGAAGTGCATTTACAAAATATGACGGGGAATTCAAAAAACGAGGAAGTAAAAAGTTTTTTTATAGGTTCGAAATTGCGTAAAAATTTAGTTTTTGTTTTAAAAGATGGAACCACAAAAAGAATTTCGATGCATAATTTTACCGATGTGCAAATTGAAAAGACGTTAAGTTATATTAATTCAAGAATTTCGGAGATATAATATGGTAACATTAAAAGATGTGCAAAAAAATTTAAAAATAAAATCTTTGATTGAAGCGGCTAATCACTACTTGGAAGTAAAAGGATATACCGAACACGGACAAAGACATGTCGGTTATGTCTCTGCAACTGCAGGTAAAATTTTAAGTGCTTTGAATTATTCTGAAAGAGAAGTGGAACTCGCAAAAATAGCGGGTTGGATTCACGATGTGGGCAATGCTATAAACCGGGAAAGACACGGTATAACCGGAGCCTTATTGATGTTTCCGATATTGCAGGATATGGGTCTGGATTTAAATGAAATTATGGAAATTATAGGTGCGATAGGTAATCACGAAGAAGAAAACGGAATGCCCGTCAATCCCGTTTCCGCCGCAATTATAATTGCAGATAAATCGGATGCTCACAGAACCCGAGTCAGAAAAAATAAATATGACCCAAACGACATACATGACCGTGTAAATTATTCTATCAAAAATAATAATATGATAATCGATCCTTTGAAAAAACTAATAAAAATTAGTTTTGAAATGGACACTAATACCTCTTCCGTAATGGATTATTTGCAAATTTATTTATCGAGAATGACAATGAGCGAAAATGCGGCAAATTTTTTGGGGTGCACTTTTGAATTGGTTATAAACGATGTTATTATTAACAATCATATTTAAACATAAAAAACATAAAAATGTAAATAAATCGGTTATTTTTATTCGTAAAATATAACCGATTTTTAATTTTTGCTTTTATGTATTTTTTTTAATTTATAATTAAAATTAATAAAAATAAATTCACGACGCTTTGCATAAGTGAATTTTGAATTATAAACAATCTGTATAAATCGGGTATATTAACGCAATTTTGTAATTCTATATAATTAATTAATATTTTATCGGATGAATTAATGGTTTTAATAATTTCATATTCAAAATTTTTGCTGTGTTTGTTTTTTTGAGGAATTAACGATTCATCAG
>CASEPJ010000138.1 GCA_949289715.1 uncultured Clostridia bacterium | reverse complement strand
ATATCGGTTTTGTTTTCTATAAATTTTTGTTTTTCCCCGTCCGCTCCCGTACAAAATGCTCCGTCAATAACAAGAGTATTTATTTTTGAGGGAATATATTTTTTAGTGGAAGCGGCATCGTAAAAACCGCCTATTTGAAAAGCTACTCCGTTTTTGTCGTTAAAACGATTTTTTATATTTTTAAAAGTAATATTCGAAATATTGCCGCCAAGACGGAAAAGCAATGGGTTAGTATAGTCGTATTTATGCCCTTTCTGCTCAAGATCCACGTTTTCTATTGTAATGTTATTATAATTTCCCTGCGTGTTTTCATCGTGAAACCATGGATTAATAAAAAAGCCGAAAGATTTATATGTTCCCGTAACATTGGAAACGACCACTCTTTCCAGTTTCCCCTTAGAACGGGATAACATTCTTATCCCCTGATCGGAATCCTCGAGCTGTACTCCGTCAATAACAACATCGGTTATATCGCTTACCAAATCAACTTCATCGGGAGCCAAAGCTATAAAATCGTCCCCCGTGCAACCTCGTATGTTCTTTATGGTTAAAAATTTCCCCGGGCCGAAAAAATGTAATCCGTCTTGATTTTGCGCATACATCAAATTAGGCAAATCTATGTGCAGATTTTCTATATATACGTGTTTCCAATTTACAAAAGTCATTGTAAAGGTGCGTTGGTCTACTGTGGTAACATTTTTAATTTTAAAATTTTCCACTCCGGCAAAATAAAACCCAAATACCCATGTATCCATTTCGTTGGGGACAAATTCGCCGTTAACCGAACTTCCCTTATAAACCGGCATAATATTCTTGTAATTAGGGTGGTCACACATTGTATTATGAGTTTGATTTAAGCAATTAAAATTATATGTGCCGCCTAAAAATGAGATATTATAATTTTTTATTTCCTCTAACGATGGATTTGCGTTTCTAAACATTGCAAGATTGGTATCGTCTTCGAGAAAAAATCCGCAGTCGGAATTCACGCATTCTATGGTAGTGTTGGAATGAATTTTCAACGCCCCCGTGCAAACCGCACCTTCGACAATCAGATGAAGTCCTCCCCATTCTAATGCTTTGTCCAAAACGCTTTGAATTTTTTCCGTTTGAGATTTTCCGCCGCCCGTTCTTACGTTACTGTCAAAATTTACGTAATCACCCAAATGCACTTTTTTAAACACATCGTTTTGCATAATTTTCCTCCTTTTTTTCCATTATTTAGTCCGAAACAAATTAAAAATTCGATAAATATTTATAAAATTTTAAAAATTTCTAAATTTTTTTACTTTTGATTTTATTTTTTATAATTACAAATCTAAAAATATAAATTTATTTAATTGTCGGAATAAATTTTTAAATTTCTATATCGCAATCTCTGGCGGCAATATCCTCATATGTCTGTGGCTTTATCATATAACCCGATTTACCGTCTTTTACCCATACTACGGGTGGAATAGGATTTCTGTTATAATTGCTTGCCATGGAATAATTATAAGCACCTGTTGAATATACGGCTATTATATCTCCTTTTTCAGGTTTAGGCAAAAGAGCATCTACTATTATCAGATCTCCGCTTTCGCAACATTTTCCGGCAATGGTTGCTTTATAATTTTTTTCTGCATTCATTCTGTTTGCCATATCGCAAGCATATTTAGCCTGATAGAGAGCAAAACGAGGATTATCGAACATACCTCCGTCTATGGCAATATAATTTCTAAGCTGCGGAATTTCTTTTACCCTTCCTACGGAATACAGAGTTATTCCGCCTTCTCCCACTACCGAACGTCCTGGTTCGACTATAAGCATGGGAGCTTTTAAATCTTTATCTTTTACGTTGGTTTTTAATGCATCGGTTAACGCTTTTATATACTCATAAGGTGTTTTTGGCTTATCGTCTTCGGTATAAACAATGCCGAATCCTCCTCCGAGGTTTAATATTTCCGTTTCAAAATTGAGTTTGGTTTTAATTTCTTTCATAAAATCGGTAATTATTCCTACCGCTTTCGTAAAAGCATTAAGCTCGAAAATCTGCGAACCTATGTGGGAATGAAAGCCCTTTAACTTCAAATTTTTCAATTTCAATACGCTTTCCGTCATTTTCATGGCTTCGTTGTTGAAAACACCGAAACCGAATTTCGAATCGGGCTTTGCCGTTTGAATGTAACTGTGCGTATGGGCATCCACTCCGGGATTGATTCTTATAAGACAATCTAACGTAATATCGGCATTTTTACACATTTCGTCTAACTCCAAAGCCTCGCTTAAACTGTCTAATACCGTAAGTCCGACTTTATATTTAACGATATCGTTCAATTCTTTTTGTAACTTATTGTTCCCGTGAAATATAAACAATGAAGGATCCGCCCCACAACTGACGGCGGTATATAACTCCCCGCCGGAAACTATATCCAACCCCATACCGTGTTTTATTGCCGTTTTAACCATTGCTTTGCAGCAAAACGCCTTTGATGCAAATACGACTCTGCCATTACCGTAACATTCTTTCATTGCAGAAACATATTCATCGCACATATTCTCTATATATTCCATATCCATAACGTATAGCGGTGTATTGTATTTCTCTTTTAAATCCACACAATCGTTACCTGCTATAACAAGATGATTTTTTTCGTTAATTTTCAATCCTTTTCTCATTGGTCTACCTCTTTATGCTTTTTGCCTTTATTGATAATTTCCTTAATTATAACAATAAACATTTTTTAAGTCAATAGAAATTTTTAAATTAATTACAATGAAAAATAATAATTTTTTTTAATTGAAAATCAATATAAAATAAATATTGCAAACACTTCAATAAATAGAAATAATAAATATATTTATTAGTATCTAAAATATAAAAATAATCATTTATATTAATATTAGCATTTGGATTTAAATCGGTTAATTTTAATTTTTTTCACCGAAAAATTCTCTTATTATACAATGAATTAAATTAAAAAGCATTTAAAATAATTTGACTTAAACAATTTTAAAAATTAAATTTTGACAAAATTAAAATATCGTATTATAATTATTAACAACAAACATTGTTTTTTCTGCGATTTACAAAAAATTTAATTAAAAATTATTAATTCAAAATAAAAATATTTTAATTAAAATAAAAAACTTTTTATAATAATAAAATTACATAAATATTATTTAATAAAAAAGGAGTGAAATTAAGGAGTGAAATTATGGATAATTTTAAAGATTTAAGAATTGTGGATAATTTTTATCAGACTTCTGCGTTTTTCCCCATGCCCACGGTGCTTGCCGGTACGGTTTCCGAAAACGGGATGACAAATCTCGGCTCTTATTCTCTCTGCTTTCCCTATTACATTGCAGGAAAAGATTATTACGCTATGATTTTGGAATGCCGCAACAGTTCAAACACCGCTCAAAATTTATTACGCACAAAAAAAGTCAGTTTGAATTTTATACCGGATAATCGGAAATTCTTTAAGGAAGCCGTAAGATTAGGTTTTCCCGGGGATACGACGGAAGAAAAGATGAAAAATTGCTTATTCACTTTACAGGAAAGTTCCATCGAAAAAAGCAGACCGAAAATAGTTGCAGAGGCTTTTCAGGTTTTTGAATGCACATGGGATGACACTTTGGAAGACGCATTTAACGACCAACCCGGAAATCTCGAAGGTTATGAACCGCCATATCGTAATTTTAACGGAATAACCTCAAAATTCGGCGCTCATTTTATATTAAAAATAGATAAAATTTTAATGAAAGAAAAATATTACGACTCTATAATAAACGGAGTAAAAGCCAATAATTTCCCTTCCGTTCCTGTAGATTATGGCTATAGAGACAGTACTAATTTCTGGTGCAGCAGATTTAAAAAACCTTTCCCCGAAAAAATACAGGCAAAAGAAGGTGACGTAAAATCGGTAATATATGCCGCCTCGAGAATAGACCCGGAAGTTCGCTTTACCGACGAAGCTTGCGCAAAACTCACAAAAATTCCGAGAATTTTCTTAAAAGCGGCATTAACGCAAATGGTCAATATTGCAAAAGAGGAAAAAATTACTTTAATAGACGAAGCAGCTTTAAACATTATAAACGATAAAAGAAGAAAAGAAAAAAAGAAATAAAAAGTATGTTTAAAAGCAATGATAAATATATTAAGGTGAAAAATTTTTTTTCTCTAAATCTTTATTATTTATAAACATATTTAATTGACCGATTAACTGCCATATAAATTTATTAAAACAGTATCGTCAATTAATTAAAACATAAATAAAGCAATTAAAAAATCATCAAATAAATTTAAATAACGTATATACACATATTCATATATATTAAAACTGCTTTATTTAAAAGCAATAAAATAGATTTTACATATGTTCATACAATAAAATTGGCTAATCGGAATTAATTTTTATATTTATAATAAACTTAAAATATTTTTATACATAATTTATAATAAAAACAGGCAATCGGGAAAACCTGATAGCCTGTTTTTCATTTAAATATTTTTTAAGAATAATTGACAAAATGGATTAACACTGTCTGCCATACAAAACTTAAAATGTAAAACAATTTTAACATATGCGGTTATAAATCTATATGAATCGATATTTAATATATCAATTCATTTGCTTTTAATATAAATATTCTTCAATATAATGTCAATAACTCTCATTGGCGCTTAAATTTAAACTAATAACTAAATGCAAACTGTTTTTTAAAGTTTTTCAATAAGTTTTAAATTAATTTTTCCCTTATCGTCTACTTCTAAAACTTCTACTTTTACCATATCGCCTAAATTTACAACGTCTTCAACTTTTTCCACTCTCTTATCCGAAAGTTTACTTATGTGTATCATACCGTCCTTTCCGGGAGCGATTTCAACGAATGCACCGAAATTTTTAACGGTTACCACGGAGCCGATGAATACATCTCCTTTTTCGGGATCTTTGGCTATAGCAAGTATAGCGGCTTTGGCTTTTTCCGCCATATTGGAATCACAGGTTGCTATTAAAACCATACCGTCATCTGTAATATCTATTTTAACACCCGTATCTTCTATAATTTTATTTATAACTTTGCCTCCGGAACCTATTACTTCCCTTATTTTTTCGGGATTAATCGTAAAGGTAATGATTTTAGGAGCATATTTCGACAGTTCTTTTCTCGGAGCAGGCAAAACTTCCAACATTTTAGAGAGTATAAACAACCTTCCCTCACGAGCCTGAGCTAAAGCTTGTCTCAATATTCTTTCGTCTATTCCTTTTATTTTAATATCCATTTGAATAGCGGTTATTCCTTTTTCTGTTCCGGCAACTTTAAAGTCCATATCTCCCAAAAAGTCTTCTAAACCTTGAATATCCGAGAGAATAGCAACTTTATCGGAAAGATTGTCCTTTATAAGTCCCATAGCAATACCGGCAACAGGGGCCTTAATGGGTACGCCGGCATCCATTAACGCCAAAGTAGAACCGCATACGGATGCTTGCGAAGTGGATCCGTTGGAACTTAATATTTCACTAACCGTTCTAATAGCGTAAGGAAATTCAATTTCACTGGGCAAAACGGGTTCCAACGCTCTTTCAGCCAATGCCCCGTGCCCTATCTCTCTTCTGCCGGGTGATTTTAAAGGTTTGGCTTCACCCGTAGAATAAGGAGGCATATTATAATGGTGCATATATCTTTTAAATACGTCGTCATCTAAACCTTCTAATTTCTGAACTTCGCTAATAGTTCCAAGCGTTGCCGTAGTCAAAGCCTGAGTTTGACCTCTTGTAAAAACTGCGGAACCGTGTACTCTAGGCAAAATTCCCACTTCACACCAAATAGGTCTTATCTCGGTTAAAGTTCTGCCGTCGGGACGAATACCTTTATCGAGAATTTTTCTTCTTACTTTCTCTTTTTTGAGGTTATATAAGCATTCTGCGATAACCGCTCCGTCGTTAGGATAAATTTCGGCAAAATGCGCCATTACTTCTTCTTCGTATGCTTTTTCTTTTACCTCTCTTGCCTGCCTATCGAATTCTTCCAACATCTTATCGCATTTTTCACCGGCATATTCTTTAACTTCTTCATAAATGGCAGAATGATCCGGAATATTGAAAACAACTTTTTCTTTACCTACTTCTTTTACTATTTCTTCTATGAAATCGATTTGTTTTTTAATTTCTTCATGACCAAAAAGTATAGCGTTTAACATTTCCTCTTCGGAAATTTCTTCGGCACCCGCTTCAACCATCATAATAGCGTCTCTCGTTCCCGAAAGGCTGAGATGCAGTTTGCTCTTTTCTCTCTCTTCATTATCGGGGTTGATAATATATTTACCGTCCACCATGCCTACAACCACACTTCCGGTAGGGCCGGCAAAAGGAATATCCGATATTGAAAGAGCAATAGAACTTCCCAACATTCCGAACACTTCCGGAGGAATATTCGTATCGACCGATAATGCGGTAGCTACAACCGCAACGTCGTTATATACACCTTTTGTAAAAAGCGGTCTTATGGGTCTGTCAATTAAACGGGAGGTCAATATCGCTTTATCGCTGGGTCTACCCTCTCTCTTTTTAAATCCCCCCGGTATTTTACCTACTGCATACATCTTTTCTTCGAAATCTACGCCTAACGGGAAAAAATCGATTCCCTCTCTTGGAACATCCGCCATCGTTACGTTGGTTAAAACAACGGTTTCACCGCAACGTATAACGCAAGATCCGTTGGCTTGTCCGCAGTATTTTCCTACCTCGACGGTAACCTTTTTACCGCCGATTTCGGTTTCGAAAACTCTTCCTAATTCCATTTTAGTTCTCCTTAATATATATCACTTTTATTATTGCCGTATTTTAAATTCGTATGTGTTTTAAAATTAATTGTAAATGTTTTAAACACATATTCAATCGATTAAAACAAATATTATTGTTTTATTATTTTAATGCTTTTTTATATCAATAATTTACTTATATCGCCTACGGGATTGTCCTACCTTAAATATTACATCTAAAAAAATATTAGACGATTTTAAAAAACATTAAAATGCAACATAAATTATTCAATTTTAATCAATAATTAAATTAAATCAGTAATTAAATCAATATTTAAAATTCAATTATTTATTTAAATTAATTATTAACTTCTATTAACTTCGAATTAATTTTTTAATTCAAATTCAAAAAAGCTAAAAACTTATTTATTTTATTTTTAGTAAAAAAGCGGGAATACTCCCGCCTAAATGTTATTTTCTTAAATTAAGGTCTTCAATAAGTTTTCTGTATTTTTCAATATCCTTTTCTTTAAGATAATTCAAAAGATTTCTTCTCTTACCGACAAGCATCAAAAGACCTCTTTTAGAGTGGAAATCTTTTTTATGCACTTCCAAATGCTCGTTTAAATGATTGATTCTTTCGGTAAGAAGAGCAATCTGAACTTCCGGCGAACCGGTGTCTCCTTCGTGTCTTTTGTAGGTATCGATAATCTGTGATTTTTCCATTTTGAAAATCCTCCGCAATTTAATTATTTACGCTAAAGCGAAGTAAAGGGTGTGGAGTCCGCCCGCAAACTGCACATTGCGCCTAATTATATTATCATAAAAAATTTTATTTGTAAACTGTTTTATTATTAAATTCAATAATTTTAAGCGTATTTTAATAGTTTTTATATAATTTAATTTTTAATTTAATTTTTTAATTAAATAAGCTTAATCATGCACCGTTTGCATATTGATAATTTTAAAATATTAATCTTCGCTTTGTTTTAATTTAATTTCACCAAAATATTATCAAAGTTAATGTTAATTTCAAAAAACAATTATTTTAACATTTAACGGAAATTTATATAAATCTATTTATTGATTTTTAAAAAAAATTTCTTTTTTCTTAAAAGAAGCATCGGCTCTTTTTATATATTCTCTCACGTCTTTAACATTGGCAAGACGTTCCAAACGATTTTCAAAATAATATAATCTCTTCGAAATCGCTCCGCTTCCCGTAGCCATAATTCCTAAGGTTTCTTCCATTATATCTATATTATATAAACATTCCCTGTTCTTTTTAGCATAACCAACGTTTTCGAGATTATCCATCATATATTTTTGCCTATACATATAATAAGGGTTATAATTTTGATTATTTAAAAATTTCCCCGATTTTAAAAGGACGTCCGCCATTTTTACACCGCTTAAAACTTTTTTCGTGCTTTCAAGAGATATAACCGAACCTCTTTTATAAGCCAACGTATGCAGCGTAATGTTATCCGGATTTAAAGATGCGATATTTTTCAAAGAATACAAAAAATCATTTTCGTCTTCTCCCGTCAATCCCGCAATAAGGTCCGTATTTATTATAAAATTATATTTTTTAGCCATTTCATATGCCTTAAAAAAATCGTCTGCCGTATGCGACCTGCCTATTAACTTTAAAGTGTTGTCGTTTAACGTCTGCGGATTAACAGAAATTCTCGTAACTTCGGCTTCTTTCAATATATCAAGCTTTTCCTCCGTTATGGTATCGGGTCTTCCTGCTTCTACGGTAAATTCTTCCCCCTTAAAAGGAATTGCCATTAATATCTCCTTTAAATATTGTGCGGGAAAGGAAGTAGGAGTGCCGCCCCCAACGTAAACGGAACGAATTTTATATCCGTTTTTTGAAACGATTTTTTTAACAGCATCCAATTCTTTTATAAGCGTATTTTTATAGGGTTCTACCAAATTTTTAGCTTTACCTATAATTTCCGAAATAAAAGTACAATAATTACATCTGCTTACGCAAAAAGGAATACCCACATATAGATCGAAAATCTTTTCGTTCTCTAAAATAAGATTTTTCTGATTTTTTGTTATTTGAACCGCAAGATTTGCCCTTGCCGGAGAAACCTTATAAAGATTTATTAAAACGTCGAGGGGATCTTTATCTTCTTTTTCTATTTCTCTTACAAGTTTTGTGGGACGAACGCCGGTAAGTGCTCCCCAAGGAAGTTCCCTGCCAAAAAAAGACGACAGCGCAAGATACAATGCGAGTTTCATATATCTTTTTTCGATTTTTTTTATATATAACGCATCTTCCGACTTTTTATAATTTTCCGGCAAGCTGTTTTTTGCATAAATTTTATCGTTTATATATACAATATTGCACTTACCGTCGAAATTATGGGTTATTACGGTATTTAAAAATTTTTCGCTGCCGCTTTCATAAAAAGCTCTGATAATTTCAGACGCATCGTTCTCATACTGAATAAGATTGGTTTTTAAAAGCATACATAAAACTCCCTGTTATCGTTTATTCCATCCGAATTCCAAATACGGATTTGTCAATTTTTCGTGAGATAACGTGGTGTTTTCTTCATGACCGGGCAAAAGAACATAATCTTTTTCAAGGGTGAAAAGTTTATTCATTATCGAAGCCAACAATTCGTAATGATCACCGTCCTCGCCCAAATCGGTTCTGCCTACGCTGTTTAAAAATATGGTGTCCCCGGTAAATATATAATTTTCAATAACATAACAAACTCCCCCCGAAGTATGCCCCGGAGTATGAATAACTTTTATATTGTAATCCGCTATATTTAATTCGTCTCCGTCGTCCAACAAAACATCTGCGACTACAGGAGTATAAGGCAAACCGAAATTT
>CASEPJ010000137.1 GCA_949289715.1 uncultured Clostridia bacterium | reverse complement strand
TACATCGCCCGCTCCTACTATGTTGCGCCGGAAGAAGCTCTCATCTTTTCCACGTCCAAAGCCATATCCGCTTTTAAAATTTTAGGAACCAATTGAACGAATAAAACCACTCCCAAAACTCCGAAAGGATAAGCCAGTCCAGAAGCCGCCGCCACTTGCGCTCTTTCAGCATCGAATACATTTTGTGCCGATGAAAGACCGGGAGTACTTGTCAGTGCTCCCATCAAAAGCCCTGTGCCCTCCGCAGCGGATAAATTGGGATCTAAAGCAACGCATATTATACAAACAACAGTGCCTGTAAAAATTATGGTTACTCCCAAAACGATATACGCCACTGCCTTATTTTTAAAATTCTTAAAAAATACCGGTCCCGCTATAAAACCGACCGATGTCACAAAAAGCACCAATCCTATATTTTTTATTATGGAAGTTATCTGCCCCGTTGTAATTCCTAACTCATCTTGATATTCCGAGATGATACACCCCACAATTAAAGCGGTTATAAAAACGCCGGAAGAACCTAACGAAACCCCTTTTATGGTAATTCTTCCCAATAAATAACCGAGAATTAATACCACAAAAATTAAAAACAATTCGCCTTGCAAAACTTTTAAAATGGGGTCAAAAAAGTCCCCCCACGCAAGCAATAAACTTTTAGATGCAAACATAAGAAATCTCCTGTTAAAAAATATTTATGCCGTAAATTTAAAGCTCTTCAATTAAATTTTAAACTGTTTGTCAAAAATTTAGTTTAAAACACTCTAAAAAACTTAATATTGTTCTCTATTTATTAATAATTGTATTTATATAATTTTTTCCGTAATTACTTAACAAATTAATATAATATCATTTAAGTTTTAATTTGACAATCGTTTACAAGCAAAATATTAATTTTTTTAGAAATTTTCCGAATTGCCACAGCGCATAAATTATTCTTAAATTATCGTTGCATATATTTTTTTATAAATTTGTTAAATTTGTTATTATAAAAATTTTTTTATTTTAATGTAATAAATAATTTATTCTTGCGGCATTTTTAATAAAGCGTAATTTTTAAAAAAATAGCGATAATATTTTTAAAATTTTAAAATTGTATTTATATTGCAGTTTTATTTAAATTATTTAGATTTTTTTGGCGTTTTGTATGCTTTTATATTTATAAAAGGCAAAACTACTAAACTTCTCAACGATTATTTTCAATAGTACAATTCAGCATTAAGAAAAGAACTTTTACTTGCTAAAAATCATATAAATTTTATCTTTATAAAATATAAATGTTTTAAAAACCGTAACAATAAACAGATTAAAATTTAAAAAAACCATAAAACGTTTGACAAATAATTGATTTTAGTGTATTATTTTGCGGTATAAATATATAAATATATTTAAAATATTTAGTTGTATTTAAATAATTACATATAGATATAAAAAATCAGCAATACAATTCGCACTAAAGCTTTGGAAACTTATAAAGTTTACATAATAAAAATCATCTCTTAAAATATTAAAAATTATTAGGATTTTTTGAGATTTGTATTAAATAGCAATGTAAATTGCCTTAAATCAATTACAATTAATGTTATTTAAATACTACGAAACGATTTATAAAAATAATAAAAAATTAAAATTGCTCAATTTAAATTGATTTATCACTTAGTAAAAATAATTGGTTATGCTTTTATCAATACAAATTGATTTTTGATAAAATGCAGAAATAATAATTAAAAAATTAATTTTTTTAGGAGGAACTATTATGAAAAAACTTGTTTTAAAAATTCTGTGCCTTTGTCTTGCAGTATTAACTATATGCATCGGCTTTTCGGGGTGTAAGAAGGAAAACACAACTTTCGTAATCGGCGGTTCGGGTCCTTTAACCGGTTCTAATAGAATATACGGAGAATCGGTTAAAAACGCTGCCCAGCTTGCAGTTGACGAAATTAACGCAAACGGAGGAATCAACGGTATTCAAATAACCTTCAAATTCGAAGATGACGAATCCGATGCTTCTTCTGCTGTAAACGCCTACAATAAACTTATGGGCGAAAATATTCACTTATTCCTCGGAACGGTAACCTCAGACCCTTGTAAAGCTGTAGTTAAAGAGGCCGAAGCAGATAACGTATTTTTAATTACCCCTTCCGGTTCTGCTTTAGCCTGCGTTCGTAAAGTTGACAACGACGGTAATATTACGGGTACATACCAGAATGCTTTCCGTGTTTGCTTTAACGACCCCGACCAGGGAATTGGTGCAGCAAACTTCATTAAAACAAATATGCCCGAAGTTTCCAAAGTAGGTATAATTTACAATTCTTCCGACGTTTATTCAACGGGTCTTTTCGAGAAATTTACCGAACAGGCAACTGCAAACAATTTAACTTATGTAACACAGTCCTATACCAATTCGACCAATACAGATTTTTCAACGCAAATCGCAGCATTGAAAGAAGCTGCCGTAGATTTGGTTTTTCTTCCCATTTATTATGAAGATGCAGCAAGCATTCTTACTCAAGCCGACACTGCCGGTTTAGATACCACTTTCTTCGGTTGCGACGGACTTGATGGTATAATAAAACAACTCGGCGACAAAGCTCAGCTTGCAGAAGGCGTAATGCTTTTGACTTCTTTTGCAGCCGATTCTACCGACGCTAAAACTTCCGCTTTCGTTGAAGCTTACAGAACAAAATACGGTTCCACACCCGACCAGTTTGCAGCCGCTGCTTATGACGCTGTTTACATCATCAAAGCAGCAATTGAAAAAGCAGATGTAACCGATCCTTCCATTTCCGCAAGCGAACTTTGCGATTTATTGAAAGTTGCAATGACCGAAATAGAAGTTACTGGCGTAACAGGTCAGATGTCTTGGGACGCTGAAACTCATGAACCCAACAAAACGGCAACCGCTGTAGTCATTGAAAACGGCGTTTACAAAGCATTCAACAACTAATCTTTAAAATTCGATTGCATCGGATTTTTTCCGATGCAATCTTTTTTAAATTTTATACTTTAATTTAATAAACTATATTAAAACACAAAACAATTCAAATATAAATAAAGCGCATAAAAATTCAATTTATAAAAAAATAAACTTTAAAAATTAATTTACCGAAAAATAAATAAATTATTTGCAAAAAATTATTGAAATAATTTTTCATTCTTTCGGTAAAATCAATTAATTAACAACAGATAAGGAAAAAACTCACGTCAATACTTAAAAAGTTATTGAACAAAAAGGCGGTTATATGAATTTTTTGAATAATCTGATTTACGGACTCGGACTTGGCGGAATGTATGCAATGATTGCATTGGGTTATACTATGGTTTACGGTATAGCGAAAATGCTTAATTTTGCCCACGGCGATATTATAATGGTGGGTGCGTTTACTATTTTTACTGCCGCATCTACCCTGGCGTTTCCTGTACCTATAGCTATTATAACAGGTATAATCGTTTGCATGATTTTCGGAGTAGTAATAGAAAAAATCGCTTACAAACCTTTAAGAGGTTCATCCTCTTTGACCGTTCTGATTACGGCAATAGGCGTTAGTATATTTTTACAGAGTCTAGCTTCCATAATTTTCGGTACTATGAAACAAACTTTTCCGAATATTTCACTCGGCACCTTAACGATAGGTAAATTATCGATAGCAGGCACTACCCTTCTTTCATTGGGGTCCTCCATCGTAATTATGATATTTTTGACTCTGTTTATTAAAATGACATCAACCGGCAGAGCGATGCTCGCCGTTTCAGAAGATAGAGGAGCCGCAGAAATGATGGGTATCAACGTCAACAAAACGATAACCATTACATTTGCAATAGGCTCGGCTCTTGCCGCCATAGCAAGTCTTTGTTATGGCGCAACTTATACATTTATAGGTCCATATATAGGGCAAATGCCCGGAATAAAAGCATTCGTAGCCGCCGTTTTGGGAGGCATAGGCTCTATACCAGGCGCAATGATAGGCGGCCTGATTCTCGGTATAGTAGAAAAACTTACGCAGGCCTATATAGACCCCAATTATGTCGACGCTATAGTTTTTGCAATACTTATTATAGTATTGCTGGTTAAACCTTCGGGACTGCTCGGCAAAAAGAGAAACGATAAGGTATAGGTGCGACATGAAAAAATTAAAACTAAGAAATATAAAATTTAAAAATTATATAAATTATATAGTAATAACCGCACTTATCCTTATTTTTGCGATTTTAAAGCTAATAGGCATTAACGACAGGTCTTATGCAGGTCTTTTGGTGCTCGTTTGCATAAACGTAATACTTGCGGTTTCTTTGAGTCTGGTTGTAGGCTACCTTGGAGAACTTTCCTTAGGACATGCCGGATTTATGGCAGTAGGCGCATATGCCGGCTGTTTGGTATCAGTATATTTGCAGGAAGCCTTGCCTAAAATAATACTCTTCCCCATGGCTCTTATCGCAGGAGGAATTGTAGCAGCAATATTTGGTTTAATAATAGGTATTCCCGTTTTAAGATTAAAAGGAGACTATCTTGCTATAGTTACCCTCGCATTCGGAGAAATCATACGTTCTTTGGCACAGAACTTCGAATTTACCGGAGGTGCCATGGGATTGGACAATATACCTAAATATACCGATTACATCACCGCTTTGGTGATAATATTAATACTCATTATCGTCGTTCAAAATTTAATAAAATCCAGACATGGACGTGCAATAATGGCTATTAGAGATAACGACATTGCCGCTCGTTCGGTAGGAATAAATATTACTTATTATAAACTTACGGTGTTTATTATATCCGCCTTTTTTGCGGGTATAGCCGGTGTTCTTTACGGTCATTACTACAGAATTTTAACACCGGACACATTTATCTACAATAAATCTATAGACATTCTTGTCTTCGTAGTAATGGGCGGTATGGGCAATATTACAGGCGCAATGATTTCGGCTACGGTATTGACACTTCTTCCCGAATGGCTGCGATTCTTAAGTGGAGATTGGAGAATGTTGATTTATGCAATAGCTTTAATAGGATTAATGAT
>CASEPJ010000136.1 GCA_949289715.1 uncultured Clostridia bacterium | reverse complement strand
TTCAATAAAAGTTTATAAACACTAATTAAATAAAAGTTAATACATACTAAAAAAACTTTTTAAAATGTTATAATTGTTATAATAATGTTATAAAAAATATATTTTTTATAAAACAAATTCAAATAATTAAAAATATTTTAACGGCCGACGTTTTATATAATATTTTTATTTAATAATTAAATGTTTGATAAAAGTTTAAAAACGCCGCCATTAAATATTGGCAAGACAAATAAAAATACCGAATTTTGTAAATTCGGTATTTTTATTTCTGTAACGAATATATTAGTAAAATTTTTAGATAAAGTTTATAAGAAATTTTTTAATTAATTAAACAAATTATTTATACGTTAAAACGGAATAAAACCACGTCTCCGTCCTCTACCACATAATCCTTTCCTTCGCTTCTGATTTTTCCGTGTTCTTTGGCTGCGCTTAATTGACCGCCATATTCCATCAACGTATCGTATGAAATGACTTCCGCACGGATAAATCCTTTTTCAAAATCCGAATGAATTTTGCCGGCAGCCTCCGGAGCTTTTGTACCTTTTTTAATTGTCCACGCTCTGACTTCCTTTTCGCCTGCGGTTAAATAACTGATTAGCCCTAAAAGAGAATAGCATTTTTTAACCATTTTTTCTAAACCACTTTCCTTAATACCGAGTTCTTCTTTAAACATATTTCTCTCTTCATCGTCAAGTTCGGAAAGTTCTTCTTCGATTTTCGAACAAAGAGCAATCGTTTCGGAATTTTCCGAAGCGGCATAATCCATAACTTTTTTTACCAAAAGTATATCTTCGGGATTCTTAGAAATATCGTCTTCCTTAATATTGGCGGCGTAAATAACGGGTTTAGAAGTCAAAAGAAATAAACCGTTTACCGTCTCCTTTTCTTCTTCCGTCAAAGGCATGCTGCGCAAGCATTTGCCCGATTCCAAATAAGCATATAATTTTTCGTAAAATTCCGCTTCGTACAAAAATTTTTTATCACCGCCTTTTGCAGCCGTTCTTGCTTTGTCTATACGTTTTTTCAAACTGTCCATATCGGCAAATATCAACTCATAATTTATTGTTTCGATATCCCTTAAAGGGTCTATGCTTCCGTCCACATGGGTGATATTTTCGTCCTCGAAACAACGTACCACATGAACTATTGCGTCTACTTCTCTTATATGCGATAAAAATTTGTTACCCAAACCCTCGCCCTTTGATGCTCCTTTTACAAGTCCCGCAATATCGACAAATTCTATAACTGCCGGCGTGATTTTTTTAGGATTATAAATTTTTGCCAAAGCATCGAGCCTGTAGTCGGGAACCTGTACTATCCCTACGTTAGGTTCGATTGTGCAAAAAGGATAGTTGGCACATTCCGCACCGCTTTTTGTAATTGCATTAAAGAGAGTGCTTTTCCCTACATTGGGCAAACCTACAATTCCTAATTTCATATGTTACCTCTTTTATTCGTATTTATTAATATAAACAAAAAGAAACCTGCCTTAAAAACAAGCAAGCATCCCACACTAATCTTTTATTTTTTATATTATACTTTAAAAAATTATATAAATCAAGTAAAAACAGCTTTTATATAATTTGTTTTTTATCGGATTTAATTCTTATCGATAATTTTGATAAATAATAAAAAATTTTTGAGAGTAATAATTCTTTAATAAAATAAATTGCATAAATGTTATTTATTCAATTAATTTTTCCTTAATCGTTCATATTAAGCATTTTTTAATTGTTCATTATTTTTTAAAAAATTATTATTTTAGTTTTTCGATCGGCTAAAATAATTATTAAATTTATTGTTCATAAAATTTTTCACAAACCTCAAAATTATATTATAAAATTAATTTTTTTATGGTAAAATAAAATTATTCTTTAAAACAACACTTTTGCTTTTTCGTGTCGTACGGATTTTTACTTTAGTATGGTATAATTTAGACGTATCATAAAGGAGGTAAAAATTATGAATACAGATAAAATTTATGCAGAACATATAGCAAACGAATATTCCGTGAAGAAAACGACAAAAGTAAAACAGTTGAAAAAATTAGACGCAAAGGCAAAAAATCCGGCATATATTTTTGCGTTTACATTCGGCATCGCCAGCACATTGATTTTGGGAACGGGCATGTCTTTAGCAATGGGCGTAATCGGCAACGGCACAGGTGCTTTTATTGCCGGAATAATTATAGGCATAGCGGGAATTTTAGGTTGCAGCATTAATTATTTTTTATTTAAAAAGATTAAAGAAAAAGGTAAGAATAAATACGGTTCCGATATTATGCGCTTAGCAAAAGAAATTACCGATGAAAACTGATTAAAGGAGGCAGTATTATGAATAAGTCGGAGAGCAAATATTATAATACTGCTCTTTTAATGAATAAAGCTTTGGCAAAGCTGCTTAACGAAAAAGATTTCGAATATATTACAGTAAAAGAAATTTGCGACGAAGCGGGAGTTAATCGCTCCACCTTTTATTTTCATTACGAAAGTATATACGATCTGCTCGAAGAATGTGTAGAAAATGCGAATAAAACATTTTTGACCTATTTCAATAACGGAACGGAAAAATTTATAGAAAAATTAAAGAATTGTCCCGAAGAAGATCTAATCCTTATTACTCCAGAATATCTTACCCCTTATTTAAAGTTTATTAAGGAAAATAAAATTTTTCATCAGGCTGCAATCAAACACGCACATATTATGAATTCTTATAAAAAATTCGATTTTTTAAATAAAAATATATTCAAACCGATTTTTGACCGATTCGGTATAGACGCAAATACCGAAAATTATATGATTTTATACTATTTAAACGGCATAACCGCAATAATAAACGAATGGATAAAAAACGGGTGCAAAGAAGAAATAGAATATATTGAAAAAATTATTATTAAATGCGTAAGACCGAATTTATAAGGCTATGAATATCAAAAATTACATAATAACTTTTATAAAAAATCCCGATAAAATAATTTTCGGCACATTGTTTTCTCTATCAGTTACGTTTATATTTGCCGTTTATAACGGATTTTTAGGGTTAATTTACAAAGATTCCTGGGGAATGAGTATTTTCGTATATTATTTTTGTATGATTTTGGCAAAAACAATTATGCTTTTGACCGAAAGAAAAATAAGAAAAGAGGAAAACAAAAATGCCGACGCAATAAGAAGAAAATATTACATTGTTATGTGCGCTTTTATGCTGTTTACCGATTTATGCCTTATTGCCCCCATATCTCTTATGATTGTATCTCCAAAAGATGTTCCTTTCGGTATTATTCCGTCTATAACAGTTGCCGCATATACCACTTATAAAATTACGGCGGCAATAATCAACTATAGTAAAACAAAAAAATCCGATAA
>CASEPJ010000135.1 GCA_949289715.1 uncultured Clostridia bacterium | reverse complement strand
TTGCACTTAACTTGACAATTCATCAACATAAAAAATTTAACATAAATAAATTAATATAAATATATTTTATTTTATTAAAAAAATTAAGTGTAATATTTTTTTAAATAAATTATTTTTTGAAATATCGGTATTTCAATCTGATAAAATATGAATCTAAAGTAAAATTTTTAGATATTTATCTTTTAATATCATAGTTTATTAAAACAAAACAAAAAATTAAAAAAATTCAAATTTTTTCTAATTTTATTTAATTAAATTCATTTTTTAAAAATAGTCTATAAAATTTATTAATTTTAAAAAAAGTAAAAATATTTAAATTATTATGAACTTTATACCGAATTTAATTTGAAATTATAAAAAAAATTGTAATTTTACTACAAAAATGATAATTTCGTTTATTTTTAATATTAAATTTGTTGCATTTATTTTCTGTATATATTATAATATATTTGATAGGCATAGCCTAAATAATATACTTAAGGGTGGATTTATGAAAATCACAGACGTACGCATCAGACTTGTAAAAAAAGAAGAAGGCAAATTAAAAGCAGTAGCTTCCATTACGATAGACGATTGCTTTGTTATTCACGACATTAAAATTTTAGAAGGCAACGAAGGTTGTTTTGTAGCAATGCCCAGCAGAAAAACTCCCGACGGGGAATACAAAGACATTGCTCATCCGATAAAATCCGAAACCAGAGAAGAAATAATAGGTATGATTTTAACCGCATATAATAATGCGCTTAAAGAAGAATAATTTAAAATTAATAAAACAGCTCCGTAGAATGGGGCTGTTTTTATTTTTACAAAGCTCTCCTCCACCCTTTTATAAAACTTTTTTTCTTAACTTATCAAAAATTTGCTATTTGACGTTAAAAGCGATTTTGCATTAATTAAACAAATTATTTATAAATTTTAAAAGCATTTTATAACTTTTGAAAAAAAGATGTTTTAGATGATAAAACTTGTTAAAAAAATAACTTATTTTACTATTCTCATTTATTCTCGTTATATTTTATTAAATATAAAGCGTTAAAGTTATAAAAAAAACTTGATAATTAAACACGCATTTGTTATAATATTACTGTTATGTATTAATCAACAATTAATATAGGAAAATTCTTTCTATGAATCTTAACTTATTAATTAAAACCAATTAAGGAGTAAAAAATAATGGGTAAAATTAAATTTTCCACAGTGCCGTTTAAAGGAACAAAAGAACAAGAAGACCAACTTTACGCAGTAATTGAACGTCTTAAAAACGAAAAGGGAGCTTTAATGCCAATCCTTCAACATGCACAGGAAATTTACGGTTATCTGCCAATAGAAGTGCAGAAAATGATTGCCGACAAACTCGATATTTCTTTGGAAGATGTATTCGGTGTTTCAACTTTTTATTCTCAGTTCAATTTATCTCCAAAAGGCGAATACAAAGTTGCTGTTTGCTTGGGTACGGCTTGCTATGTTAAAGGATCAGGCGACATTTTCAGCAAATTGGAAACCGAATTGGGAATTACCAACGGTCAATGCACACCCGACGGGAAATTTTCTTTAGATGCTACCCGTTGCATAGGCTGTTGCGGACTTGCTCCCGTTTTAACCGTTAACGAAGACGTTTACGGTAAAATAGTCCCCGATGATATTGCGGGAATACTTGCAAAATACAAATAATTTCGGAGATTAAGTCAGTGAAAATAAGTGATATAGTTAAAATATTAAACGCAAAAATACTATATGCTAACGATGAACTTCTCAACAGAGAAGTCAATTCGGCATGCGCATCGGATATGATGAGTGACGTTCTTGCATATGTAAAAGATCAAGCTGTATTGATAACCGGACTATGCAATCCTCAGATAGTACGTACGGCTGAAATGATGGATATGGTTTGCATCGTTTTGGTCAGAGGTAAAATTCCCGATAGCGCAACATTGGAATTGGCAAAAGAACGTAATATAGCAATGCTGGCCTCCCCTTCCAGAATGTTTGCCGCATGCGGTATTCTTTATGAAGCCGGCTTAAAACCGGAGGGTTAAAATGCCCGACGCTATACATATGGAATTCGACGTAGCGGGTAACAACTTCGTTTCCGCAGGCGCCGCTACAAATCACGTTAAAGATACTTTAAGAAATTTAGGCATACCCAATAAAGATGTCAGGCGAATAGCCATAGCCATGTACGAAGCGGAAATAAATATGGTAATTCACGCTTGCGGTGGCAAAGCATATGTTGACATTTATGCCGATAAAGTGGAAGTTCTGTTAGAAGACAAAGGTAAAGGAATAGAAAACATCGAACTCGCAATGCAGCCGGGTTGGTCAACAGCCAACGACGACATAAGAGATTTAGGGTTCGGTGCGGGAATGGGTCTTCCTAACATTAAAAAATATACCGACGAATTTAAAATAGAAAGTGAAGTCGGGAAAGGAACTAAGGTCTATCTGAAAGTTAATTTCAGTTAATTGGAGAATTATGGCAAATCAAAACACCACAATATACAATACGGTTATTTTGAATCCGCAAAAATGCAAAGGTTGCGTTACTTGTATGAAGCGCTGCCCTACCGAAGCAATAAGAGTAAGAAACGGTAAGGCAAGCGTTATGTATGACCGTTGCATAGGTTGCGGGGAATGTGTCAGATTATGCCCTCATCAGGCTAAACTTCCTTCATACGATCCTTTCGATTGTATAAACGATTATAAATATAAAATAGCATTGCCTGCGCCATCTTTTTACGGACAGTTTGACAATCTCACAAACGTAGACTATGTTTTAAACGGTTTGTTAAAAATCGGTTTCGACTATGTTTTTGATGTCGGCAGAGGTGCCAACATCTGCTCGGAATTAACTAAAATATTGTTCGACCAGGAAAAATTGGTTAAGCCCGTAATTAGTACGGCTTGCCCTGCCATATTGGATTTGATTCTGGTTCGTTTCCACGACCTCAAACCACACCTTTTGCAAATTCTTGCTCCTGTAGATATTTCCGCAAAACTTGCAATTAAACACGCAACGGAAAAAGGAATTAAGAAAGAAGATATAGGGGTGTTTTTTATATCTCCCTGTCCCGCAAAAGTTTTTGCCGTAAAACACGGTTTAGGTGTAGAATCGCCCTACATCAACGGCGTTTTAAGCGCAAGCGAAGTTTATATGAAACTTCTGCCCGCCATGAAAAACGTAGAGCTAAAACCTCTTTCCAGGCTTAGCCTTCAAGGAATTTCCTGGGCATCTAGCGGAGGGGAAGCCGTTAATTGTTCCAAAGAAAAATATTTGGCTGCAGACGGTATAGAAAACGTTATGAAAGTTTTAAACGCTCTCGAAGACGGACAGCTAAATTCTTTGGAATTTATAGAATTAAATGCATGCGTGGGCGGCTGCGTAGGCGGAGTAATGAATGTTGAAAATCCTTTTGTCGCAAAAGCAAGAATCAGAGAATTGAAAAAGAAACTTCCTTTAAGTCATAACGTACTTGCGGACGAAGGATTAGGAATGGATTTTTATATGTGGGAACGTTCTCCGGAACTTAAAAACGTATTTTCTCTCTCCGAAGACAGGTTAGATGCTATGAAAAAAATGATGGAAATAGAAAACATTTACAAAGAGCTCCCTCACAGAGATTGCGGAATGTGCGGAGCTCCCTCCTGCCGAGCCTTTGCCGAAGATATAGTCAACGGAGTTATAGACAGAGATACAAAATGCTGGTATAAAAAATATGAAGAAAATAACTGATATTGCCAAAATTTTAAATGCTGAAATTATAAATTTAGGTGATCCGCAAAGAGAAATTACCGGCGGTTATGCAGGTGATTTCCTAAGTTTTGTAATGGGAAAAGCTCCTGCGGATTGCGCTTGGTTTACCGTGATGACAAACGTAAACGTATGTGCTGTTGCAACTTTGGCAGACGTAGGAGTCATTGTCTTATGCGAAGGGGTAACTCCCGATAAAAATTTATTGGAAAAAGCAAAGGAACATAACGTAAATATTATTGCCACTAAAGCGGATGTTTTCAATGCCGTAAAAACTTTTGCCTCATATGAAGATTAAATACGATTTTCACATTCACAGTGCCCTTTCCCCTTGTGCCGAAAACGATATGACTCCCGTTACAATAGTAGCTATGGCAGCGCTGAACGGATTAAATATGATTGCAATTTCAGACCATAACTCAATCGAAAACATAGAGGTCGCACTAAAGGCGGGAAAAGAATTCGGCGTAACAGTAGTTCCTTCGGTGGAAATACAAACAGCTGAAGATATACACATACTGTGTATGTTTAAAACTTTAAACGATTTACGCAACTTTTATAATAATATAAATATTCCACGGATAAAAAACAAACCGGAAATTTTCGGAGAACAGCTGATATTTAATGAAGACGACGAAATTACAAAAGTACATGAAGATTTACTGTTGGTATCCGCCGATATTTCCTCTGCCGAACTTCCAAAATTAACACAACAACACAACGGTATCGCTATAGCCGCACATATTGACAGGGAAGCAAATGGCATGCTACAAATTTTGGGAACGATAGAAAAAAATTATTCGGTTGTGGAATTTTCTTTAAAAGCTGATAAAAAAATAATAGAAAATTACTCGCAAAAATATAAAATTTTAATAGATTCGGATGCTCATACACTTGCAGATATCTCCCTAAATTCCGAACTCGAATTAAAAGAAAATTCAATCGATGCTCTTTTCGAATATTTAAAAGGTTAAACTATGCAAGATCTTTCGATGAATATTTTGGATATAGCGGACAATTCAATAAAAGCCGGAGCAAAATTAATAGAAATTAGTGTTTGCACCGAAAATA